>JACQPS010000186.1 GCA_016207445.1 Gemmatimonadota bacterium
CGCCCTCACCCTCACCCGCCTCACCCCTGTATAGCCTCCAGCAACTCCTCCCCCGCCTCACCCCTGTATAGCCTCTAGCAACTCCTCCCCCGCCGCCTGCACCTGCCAGCGCCGCACACCCTCGATCGCCAGGAGCGCCGCGCGCGTGCGGGGGCGCCGGCGCGCCAGCTCCTCGAGCTGCTGTTTCGGCATGAGGAATCCGCGCTCCAGGCCGAGCGTCTCGGCGGCACGGTCGCGCGCCGCGCGCAGCCGCTCGAGCGCCGCGTCCGCCTCGGGATCCGGGGGCGGGCGCCCCCTGCCGCGGGCGCGGACCGGGAGCGACTCCGCCGGAAGCTCGCGTGCGCGACGCAGGGCGTGCAGGAGCTCTGCGGCGTAGCGTGTCGCGAGCGTCTCCGAGAGTCCCGGAACGCCCGTGAGCTCCGCGCGAGTCGCGGGCATGCGCCGCGCCAGCTCGACCACCACCCCGTTCGGGAGGACGCGGAACGTCGCCACATCACGCTCGTGCGCGCGCTGCTCGCGCCAGGCGTACAGCTCACGGAGCGCGGCCAGCTGTCTCGGCTCGAGGTCCCGCGTTCCCTTCAGCCGCCGGAAGGCCTCCGCGTCTTCCACGGGCGCCCAGCGGACCCGCTCCTGCAGCCGGAACTCCTCGTCGGCCCAGTGCAGCCGCCCGCGCGCCTCGAGCTCCGCGCGCAGCCGGTCGCGCAGCTCCGGCAGGTAGCGCGTGTCCTCCGCCGCGTAGGCCACGAGCTCGGGCGGGAGCGGACGCTGCGCCCAATCCGCGCGCTGGTGCTTCTTGTCCAGCCGGATGCCCAGGTACTTCTCGGCCAGGTTCGCGAGCCCGAGCGCGCTCTCACCCAGGAACTGCGCGGCGATGCGCGTATCGAAGAGCCCGCGCACCACTACGCCGAAGTCGCGGTCCAGCAGGCGCAGGTCGTAGTCCGCATCGTGGAACACGAGCTCCCGGCCGGAATCCGAAAAGATCGGATAGAGCGGGTGCAGGTCCGTGACGGCGAGCGTGTCGATCAGATAGGTGTTGCTGCGCGTCGACAGTTGCAGCAGGCAGATGCGGTCGCGGTAGCGATGGTATCCCGCGGCTTCCGTGTCCACCGCCACCAGCCGCGCGTTCGCCAGTCGTTCCGCCAGCGCCCCCACGCCGCCTGCGGTCTCGACCATCTTCATCGCCGATCCGCCGTGCAAGGAGCCCGCCGCGTCCGTCCTCGCAGGCCCGACGCCGGGAGGAGAGCCGCCCGTCCCAGCGAGCGCGACACCCGGAGGTGGCGCGCCCGTCCGCACCCGGCGGCGATCCGGCGGGCCCTCCGTCGCCGACAGCGGCGCCTTCTTTGCGCCGGAATCGCGGCTGTCGTAGCATTTCGCACTACCCGCACGGGAGAGACGCGCATGAAGTCGCCTGCCCTGCCCGCGCCGCGGCGGCTCCTGCTGCCGGCGCTGGTGCTGCCCGCGCTCCTGCTCGCGACGCCCGCGGCCGCGCCTGCGCAGGGCGCGGGCGCGCAGGGGGCGCCCGCTGCGCGCGCGCTCGCGGCGCTGCGCCCGGTCCTCGAGGCTCGCATCGCCCGGCATCGCGGCGTGGTCGGCGTCGCCCTCCTCGATCCGCGCACGGGCGAGTCCCTGTCCGTTCGAGGAGACGCGCCGTTCCCGAGCGCGAGCGTGATCAAGGTGCCGATCCTGGTGGAAGTGTTCCAGCAGGTCGAGAAGGGTAAGCTGCGCCTGCATGACCCGCTAGTGCTGCTCGAGGCCGACAAGGTGCCCGGCGCGGGCGTCCTCCAGTTCCTGCACGCGCCGCTCGAGCTGACCGTGCGCGACGCCGCCATCCTCATGATCATTCTCAGCGACAACACCGCTACCAATCTGCTCATCGACAAGGTCGGCATCCGCGCCGTCGACGCCCGCATGGACACCCTCGGCCTGCCGCAAACCCGCCTGCACGCAAAGGTGTTTCGCGGCCGCACCACCATGATTGATTCCGCCGCCTACGAGAAGTACGGCCTCGGCGTCACCACTCCCGACGACATGGCCCGACTGCTTGCCATGATCTACCGCGGCGAGGCCGTCTCCGACGACGCTTCGCGGCAGATGGTCGAGATCCTCAAAGCGCAGATGAAGGACGACCGCATCCCGCGCTATCTGCCGGAGGGAACCGTCGTCGCCAACAAGACGGGTGAGCTGAACGAGGTCAAGCACGACTGCGGCATCGTGTACGCCAGGGCGCGTGATTACGTACTTTGCATCATGACGCGCGACAACGCGGATCGACGCTGGGTGCTGGACAACGAGGCGCTGCTCCTGGGCGCGGACCTGAGCCGCCTCGTCCACGAGTACCTGACGGCGACGCCGCCGGGGCGCCCGTAGCGTGGGCCGGCTTGCCCGACCGCTCCTGGTCGTCGCCGACCGCATCCATACCTTTTCGGACTCGGGCTCGGGCGCGGGCGCGGAAATGGCCGGACTCTCCGAGCCCGCCCAGGCCCTGGTCGTGCGGGACGGGCGCATCGCGGCGGTGGGTCCGCTCGATGAAATGGTAAGACAGTCGCGTGACGCCGACCGCCTCGACCTCGCCGGCTGCACGATCACCCCCGGGCTCACCGACGCGCACCTGCACCTCCTGGAGTGGGCGCTCGCGCGCGGCGAGGTCGACCTGAGCGGCGCGGATTCGGTAGCGGCCGCCGCGCGCTTGGCCGGCGGCTTCGCGCGGGAGCGGCGCGGCGCCGCCGGAGAGTGGCTGCGCGGTCACGGTTGGAACCCGCACCGCTGGGGTGGCGCCTACCCGGATCGGCAGCCGCTGGATGCCGCCGTGCCGGATCGGCCCGTCGTGTTGCAGAGCCATGACATGCACGCGCTCTGGCTGAATGCGGCGGCGCTGGCGCGCGCCGGCATCGACCGTGATACGCCGGACCCGGACGGCGGGCGCATCGTGCGGGACGCGGCGGGGACGCCCACGGGCGTGCTGCTGGAGAACGCGATGCAGCTCGTGACGCGCGTGCTGCCGCTGCCGTCCGACGCCGCGCTCCGCGGCGCGCTGCTCCAGGCGCAGGTGGAGC
>JACQPS010000189.1 GCA_016207445.1 Gemmatimonadota bacterium
CGTGGGCCGCCGGATCGAAATATCGCTCCGGCGGCTGCGCGAGCTGACCGCCACCTGGTCGGGCGACGCATCGCCGCCGCTGCCCATGTCGCGGCTGCTCGAGGTGGACGCGGCCGCGGCCGCGCTCGCACGGGTGCTGGCAGAGCACGGGGATCGCCTGAGGCAGGCTGGTCGGGAGCGCGATGAGCTGGCGGTCCTGGTGGATGCGGTGGGCGAGGGAATCGTGCAGCTCGCGCCTGGCGGACGGATCACGCGGGCGAACCGGGCCGCGCGGCAGCTCCTGGGACTTCCCAGTGACGCCGAGGGGAAGCAGGTGGCGGCACTGATCCGCCACGGCGCGCTGCGCCGGTTGCTGGAGGACGCGGCGGCCGGAGAGGCGCTCGAGCCCGCCGAGGTACCGCTGGACCAGCTCCGGCTGCTCGTAGTCGCGAGGCCGCTCGCCGGCGCGGGCGGCGCCGTGGTCGTGCTGGTCGATCTGACCGAGCTGCGCCGGCTCGAGGATGTGCGGCGCGACTTCGTGGCCGCTGCCAGCCACGAGCTGAAGACGCCGCTCACTTCGATCCGCGGCTACACTGAAACGCTGCTGGCGGACCAGGTCGCGCCCGACACGCAGCAGCGCTTTCTCCTCACGATCAAGAGCAACGCCGAGCGGCTCCAGCGCGTGGTGGACGATCTGCTGGACCTGTCGCGGCTCGAGTCCGGCACGTGGGTTCCGGAGGCGGAACCGGTCGATCTGGCCACGGTCGCGCGGGAGACCTGGACGCGCCTGAGGGAGCGGGCGGCCGCGCGGGAGATTCGATTCCGCGTCGCGCCGGATGGTGCGGCGGTGGCCCTGGCCGACGCCGGCGCGCTCGGTCACATCTTCTCCAACCTCTTCGACAACGCGATCCGGTACACACCGCCCGGCGGGGCCGTTACGGTGCATGTCTCGACCGCGCCGGAGGAAGCACGGCGGACCGAACCGGTGCGTCGTCGGCCGCCCCGCCCCGCCGTTGACGGCGAGCGGCGAGAAGCCGTCGCCTGGGTCGTCGTCGAGGTGAGTGACACGGGTTGCGGCATCCCGCGAGACGCGCTCCCGCGCATCTTCGAGCGCTTCTACCGGGTGGACCCCGCCCGCTCCCGCGCCGAGGGGGGCACGGGACTCGGCCTTGCCATCGTGAAGCATCTGGTGGAGAGCATGGGCGGCGACGTCGTCGCCGAAAGTGAGCTGGGCAAGGGCACCATCATCCGCTTCCGTCTCCCCGCCGTCCGCGCCGCGCTCGCCAGCGGTTGAGCGCCGTGAAGCGAGCGTTCCTCGCCCCGCGTTCCCTCTCGAGCTGCGCCACGCGATTCCCGCCGTTACAAACTCGTTACCACGCCATCACTGGTTCCGTGACCCGCCCCGCCTACTATTGCTGGCGCGGTCGACAGAAACCCTCACGGGAGCAAGAAATGAGAGGCCACACGGTGGGAGCCGTCTTCGCCCTTCTGCTGTTCCTGATGCCCGCCGCGGCGCCGGCACAAACGGTCGAGGCGCCGGACGTAAGGGTCCGCCTGAACGGGCGGGCCCAGATCCAGTTCAATACCACGAGCGTCGATGAGGAGGATCTCGGGGATCCGGAGGGCGAGATCGCCTTCTCTACGTTCGAGACGCGGCGGATCCGCTTTGCCGCGGAGCTGGAAATCGACGACTGGATCACGGGGAAAGTGGAGCCGGATTTTGCGGCCGGGCGCCTCCGCCTGGCGGACGCGTGGCTCAACTTCCGGTTCGGCGAAGCGCTGCAGCTGCGCGCAGGCCACTTCAAGAAGCCGTTCAGCATCTTCGAGCTGACCAGCTCCACGCAGATCCTCACGATCGAGCGCGGCGTGCGCATCCGCGGCCTGGAGGATGCGGCGCTGCGGGCCGCGCCCGATCTCTTCGTGCGGGCGGATGGCGAGGAGGTGATCCTGGGCGAGGAGCAGGAGGTGCTGAGCGATCTCGCGTATCTCAGCCGCGACCTGGGCGCCGCTATCCACGGGCGCCTCGGCCCGCTCAGCTACGAGGCCGGCATGTTCAACGGCGAGGGGGTCTCCGAGGACACGAACGATCAAAAGTCCTTCGCCGGACGGCTCGAGCTCCAGCCGTTCCCGCGGCTTCCGCTGGCCATCGGCGGAGCGGTGAGCTACCGCGAGACGGTGGCCGCCGACTCGACCGTGGAGGGCGCGGTCGCAGCCGTCGATCTGGAGTGGGGCGAATTCCGCCGCCCGGGGCCGCACCTGATGGCGGAAGCCGTACTCGGGCGCAACTACGTGGCGGATGCCCGGCTCGCGGGCGGCCAGGCGGCGCTGGCGTGGTACGTCCCGCTGCGTACGGATCGGCTCGAGGGGTTCGAGATCGTGGCGCGCGCCAGCGCCGCGGACCCGAACGACGATATCGTTGGCGACCACGCCTGGCTGTTCACGCCCGGCGTGACGTTCTACTACCACGGGCGCAACCGCCTGATGGTGAACTGGGACGTGTTCCTCCCGGCCGACGACCGCATCGAGGCCGAGCACGCGCTACGCGCTCAGGCGCAGCTCTACTTCTGATGCCGCGGTCGGATGGCCCCGGGGTTGCAAAACGCACTGTAGCCAGGGAGAATTCGAACCATGCATGGATCCTTGATCACGAACCGCCGGGTGGCGGCAGCCCTGCTCGCGGCGCTGCTCGGTGCCTGTAATGAGCGGGCGGAGCCCAATGGGGACCAGGCGGTGAGCGGCACGGTCCAGATCGACGGCTCCAGCACCGTCTACCCGATCACCGAGGCCATGGCGGAAGAGTTCATGACCGAGACGGGCGGGAAAGTGCAGGTGACGGTGGGCATCTCGGGCACGGGCGGCGGCTTCAAGCGCTTCTGCGCCGGCGAGACGGACATCAGCGACGCTTCTCGGCCCATCAAGGACAGCGAACGGGAGCAGTGCCGTCAGAACGGTGTCGAGCCGATCGAGATTCCGGTGGCGTACGATGGCCTCTCCGTGGTCGTGCATCCGGACAACACCTTCGTGGCCTGCCTGACGACCGCGGAGCTCAAGAAGATCTGGGAGCCCGGAAGCACCGTGCAGCGCTGGTCGCAGGTGCGCCCGGGCTTCCCGAACCGTCCGATCCGGCTGTACGGCGCCGGGACGGATTCGGGCACCTTCGACTACTTCACGGAAGCGATCGTCGGGAAAGAAGACGCCAGCCGCCCCGATTACACGGCCAGCGAGGACGACAACGTGCTCGTCCAGGGCGTTTCCGGCGACCCGGACGCCTTCGGCTATTTCGGCTACGCGTATTACGAGCAGAACCGGGACAAGCTGAAGGTCGTGGCGGTAGACGGCGGCGGCGGGTGCGTGGCGCCGACGCCGGAGAGCATCAAGAACGGCACCTACCAGCCCCTCGCGCGGCCGATCTTCATTTACGTGAGCCGCAGCGCGCTGGCGCGCCCGGCCGTGCAGGCGTTCGCGAAGTTCTACCTCGAGAACGCAGGCGTGCTCGTGCCCGAGACGGGTTACGTGCCGCTGGATGCAGCCGCCTATCAACAGAGTCTGCTCAAGCTGGAGACCGCGGGTGCGGGAGCAGCCAGAACGTGAGCGCGAGCTGAGGCGGAAGGAAGCGCCCGAACCGCGAGAGCAGGCCACGCTGCGCCCGGAGCCCGGCCGCGGGGCGTGGCCGCCGGAATCGCGCGATCTGCTGCGGGGGCCGAGCAAGCGTTACGCGCAGGAGCGGTTCATCGCCGGCATTCTCTTCGCGGCGGCCGCCCTCTCCATCCTCACCACGCTCGGCATCGTCGTGGTGCTGCTCACCGAATCCGCGGGCTTCTTCGCGCAGGTCTCCCCGCTGGAGTTCCTGGGCGGCACGAAATGGACGCCGCTCTTTCAGCCGGAGCATTTCGGCGTGCTGCCGCTGCTGGCCGGCTCCGTGCTGGTCGCGGCCGGTGCAGCGCTCGTGGCGCTGCCGATCGGACTCGCGAGCGCCATCTACATGAGCGAGTACGCCACGGAGCGCGTGCGCCGCCTGGTGAAGCCCGGCCTCGAGATCCTGGCCGGCATCCCGACCGTGGTCTACGGCTACTTCGCTCTGACCTACGTCACGCCGCTGCTGCGCGAGCTCTGGCCCGGGACCCAGGTCTTCAATGCGGCGAGCGCCAGTATCGTCATGGGGATCATGATCATCCCCATGGTCGCGTCTCTCTCGGAAGACGCGCTGCGCGCGGTGCCGCGCACCCTGCGGGAAGGGGCGTACGCGCTGGGCGCCACGAAATTCGAGGTGGCCACGCGCGCGGTCGTGCCGGCCGCGCTCTCGGGCGTGCTGGCCTCGTTCATCCTGGCGATCTCCCGCGCGCTCGGCGAGACCATGATCGTGACCATCGCGGCGGGCGCGACGCCGAATCTCACGTGGAACCCGCTCGAGAGCGTTCAGACGATGACGGCCTACATCGCCCAGATCAGCCTGGGCGAGACGCCGTTCGGCACGATCGAGTACAAGACCATCTTCGCCGTGGGGCTCGCGCTCTTCGCGCTCACGCTGCTCATGAACATTGCCGGTATCTTCGTGCTCCGGCGCTTCCGGGAGGTGTACGAGTGAGGCGCTTGCGAGTCCGCCGGGCGATCGGGGGCGCCTTCGCGCTGCTGTGCTTCACCGCCACCGTCATCGGCTTCGTCGTGCTGGGGGCGTTGCTGCTCGACCTCTGGCGCGACGGCGCTGCCTACCTCTCCTGGGATTTCCTGAACGCCTTCCCCTCGCGCTTCGCGGCGCGCGCGGGCATCAAGCCGGCGCTGGTCGGAACGCTCTGGGTGCTGGGGCTCACGGCCGCGTTCTCGTTCCCGATCGGCGTTGCCACGGCCATCTGGCTGGAGGAATACGCGCCGAACAACCGGCTCACCCGGTTGATCCAGACGAACATCGCCAACCTGGCCGGCGTGCCGGCCATCGTCTACGGAATTCTGGGGCTGGCGATCTTCGTGCGCGCGCTGGCGCTGGGGCGGAGCGTGCTCGCGGGCGCGCTGACGCTGGCGCTGCTGATCCTGCCCGTGATCATCATCGCGGCACAGGAGGCGATCCGGGCGGTGCCCAACTCGATCCGGTTGGGCGCCTATGCGCTGGGCGCCACGCGCTGGCAGACCGTGCGTCACCACGTGCTGCCGCTCGCCATCCCCGGCATTCTGACGGGGACGATTCTCGCGCTCTCGCGTGCCATCGGCGAAGCCGCGCCTCTGATCATGATCGGCGCGCTGGCCTTCGTGCCGTTCGTGCCGAACAGCCCGGGGGACGCCTTCACGGTGCTGCCCATCCAGGCGTTCAACTGGATCTCGCGGCCGCAGGCCGAGTTTCACGGGCTCGCGGCTGCGGCGGGCCTGGTCCTGCTGGCCGTGCTGCTCACCATGAATGCCGCGGCCATTCTCCTCCGCAACCGGTACAGCAAACCATGGTGACACCGCGCAGCGATTCTGCGAACCGGTTGCGGCCGACGCCGAGGCCAGCGCAACCCGGCGAGGAGCGGGAACCCGGGCCATCCGTGCCTCACGCGCCCGGCGCCCGCAGCACCGAGGCGATCATCACGCCGCCCGGCGAGGTCGAGCTGGCAACGCGGCGGCTGTCGGTCTATTACGACGGCACGCCCGCGGTGCGAGACGTCTCGGTCGTGATCCCGAACCAGCGGGCGATCGCGTTCATCGGCCCGTCCGGCTGTGGCAAGAGCACGCTCTTGCGGTGCTTCAACCGGATGAACGACCTGCTCCCCGGTGCGCGCGTCGCTGGCCAGGTCCTCTTCCACGACCAGGACCTGTACGCGCCCGGCGTCGATGCCGTGGAAGTGCGCCGGCGCATCGGCATGGTCTTCCAGAAGCCGAATCCGTTTCCCAAGACGATCTACGACAACGTCGCCTTCGGGCCGCGCATCAACGGCTACCGCGGCTCGCTCGACGAGCTGGTCGAGCACTCGCTGCGCCAGGCCGCCCTGTGGAACGAGGTCAAGGACCGCTTGCACGACAGCGCGCTCACCCTCTCGGGCGGGCAGCAGCAGCGGCTTTGCATTGCGCGTGCGCTCGCCGTGGAGCCCGAGGTGCTGCTCATGGACGAGCCGGCATCGGCTCTCGATCCGATCGCAACCCAGAAGATCGAGGACCTGATCTACGAGCTGAAGCAGCGCTATACCGTGGTGATCGTGACGCACAACATGCAGCAGGCGGCGCGGGTCTCGGATTACACGGCGTTCCTCTATCTGGGGGAGCTGGTCGAGTACGGCCCCACCCAGAGTCTGTTCACGAACCCGGTGGAGGAGCGCACCGAGGCTTATATCACCGGGAGGTTCGGATGAGCCCGCAGCGGCACTTCGAGGAGGAGCTGGACCGGCTCAAGTCGCGCCTGGTGAGCATGGCCGGCCTGGCGGAGGAGGCGGTGCGCCTCGCGGTCGAGGCACTGCTCCGGCGCGACCCGGTGAAGGCGGAGGAGGTCATCCGCCGGGACAAGGGCATCGATGATCTGGAGATCGAGATCGACGAGGCCGCGATCCAGCTGCTCGCGCTGCAGCAGCCGATGGCCAAGGACCTCCGCTTCATCACCATGGCCATGAAGATCTCCAACGACCTGGAGCGGGTCGGCGACCACGCGGTGAACGTGGCGGAGGAAGTCGAATTCCTGCTTCAGAGTCCGCCGTTTCCGGTCCTGCCGGAGCTGGAGGAGATGGTGCGCATCACCACGGAGATGCTGAACGACGCGCTCGATGCCTTCATCCGCAGCGACAATAACCTCGCCCGCCGCGTCGTGGTGCGCGACGACCGCGTGGACGAGCTGCACAACAACATCTTCCGCATCCTGCTCACGCACATGATGGAGGATCCTCGCAGGATCACCGGTGGAATGGACTTGCTGCTCGTGTCCGGCAACCTGGAGCGCATCGCCGACCTGGCCACGAATGTGGCCGAGGATGTCGTGTTCCTCGTTGAAGGCCGCACGATCAAGCATCACGTGGAGCAACGCCGCGCCGTGTCCGGGACCTGACCCCGCACGGCACGGCGGTTGCGGCCCGCATGGGCGCGGAGGCTCGCCATGAGAATTTCCGTCGTACGCACGATTCGGCTCGCGCTGGTTGCGGCCGTGTCGACGGCCGCCGCGGCGGCGTGTCGTACGGACGCGCGTCCGAGGGGCGAGCGTGTGACCGAAGACTTCACGCGCTCCCGTGAGCAGGCGATCGCGGCGCTCCAAGAACTGGACGAGTTCTGCACGGCACGCGAGCAGCTCATCGTGCACGCCAGCTCGGCGGGGCCGAACGGCCATCGAGCGGCGATGGAGGAGCTGCTGCGCACCCCGGATGCGCTCACCGACTACTGCCTGCGGCCGCACGCACACTGAGACCGGCCGTGGCGCGGGCGCACGCGCGGGCGAAGCCACGCCGGCCGCCCGCGCCTGCCCTCGCCCTCCTCTTCCTTGACATCGCCGCGAAAGGCGCGCAAACTGGCGTATTCTACCGCATGTCCTTGCCGGTCCATCGTATAGGGAGGGCGAGCATGCCGGGAGGCAGGGTCCGGTGACGGATTCCGGGGGCGAGCCCCGGGCGGACGCAACGGCTCCGGGCCCGCCGACTGCGTCGACCGAGCCGCATCTGGTCGAC
>JACQPS010000191.1 GCA_016207445.1 Gemmatimonadota bacterium
CATCCTGCCGTGCGGATAAGGAAAAGCGAGGCGGACCGCCTCGCCGTGCCCGTGTCAACATACGCGCGGGGCAAGGCCGGTGCCAGGCGTTTCTGCCGATTCGGCAGCGTCGCTACTCCAGATACGCGCGCAGCCAGTCGCGCACTTCCGCCACGGCGGCGGGCCGGTCCGGCTCGTTCAGCACCTCGTGAAAGGACTCCGGAAAAACGCGGACGGCGTGCGCGCCGCGGAGCGCGCGGGCGAACGCCAGCGTTCGCTCCGTCTCGACGATGTGGTCCCGGCCGGCGAGCAGGAAGAGGAGCGGCACGGCAATGCGGTCGCTGCGCTGGAAAGCCAGGGCCATGGCGTGGGATGCCTCCACGAACAGCCGGGGCGTGATGGTGCCGTGGACGAGCGGATCATCGCGGTAGTCGGCGACGACCTGGGGATCGTGACTCAGATGCTCGGGGCGAATGCCGGCCTTCATGGGGAGCGCGGGTAGCGCACGATCGAGCAGGTGCGCGAGGTGCATCTTCCAGCGGGGCACGCGCACGGCGGTCGCGAGCCACGGCGAGGCGATGACGGCGCCACGGAAGGCGCCCTCGTATTCCTCGAGGTAGCGGACGGCGATGAGGCCGCCCATGGAGTGACCGAAGAGAAAGAGGGGACAGCGAGGTTCGACCAGCCCCTGCACCTCGCGGCGGAACCGGTCGAGATCCTGGAGGAAGACATCGAAGCGGCGGACGTAGCCACGCCGGCCATCGGAGGCGCCATGGCCGCGCAGGTCGAGCGCGAACGTGGACACGCCGGCGCCGGCCATCGCCTCGCCGAAGCCAGCGTAGCGGCCAGCGTGCTCGGCGAGCCCGTGCACCAGGACGAGCGCGGCGGTCGGCTGCGCCGTCTCCCAGGTCCGGTAGCAGAGCCGCAGCCGTCCGACCGCCTCGATGCAGCCGTCGCTCCGGAGCACCGGTCCGGTCACGTGCCGGACTCGCGCAGCAGCGTCCAGAGCAGGGCCAGCGCCGCCTGCGCGGCGCGCTCGCGGATCTCCGCGCGGTCGCCGCCGAAACGGACGTGCCGGTCCTCGAGCCGCTCGCCCACCGCGGCTGCGATCCAGACGGTGCCGATGGGCTTGGCGGGCGTGCCGCCGCTCGGGCCGGCGATGCCGGTGACGGCGATGGCGCATTCGGCCTGGCCGACCCGTTGCGCGCCGCGCGCCATCTCGCGGACGACGTCGCGGCTGACCGCGCCGTGCGCCGCGAGCGTCGCCGGCGCGACGCCCAGCAGCCGGACCTTCGCCTCGTCCGCGTAAGCGACCACATCCGCCAGGAGAAACACGGAGGCCCCGGGGCGGTCCGTGAGCCGCTTCCCGATGAGCCCGCCCGTGCAGCTTTCGGCCAGCGCGAGCGTGAGCCGGCGCGAGGTCAGCAGGGCGGCGACGGCGTCGGTCAGCTCCTCGTCGCCGCGGCCGTACACATGCGTGCCGATGTGCTCCAGGAGTGCCGCCTCCGCCCGGTCGAACGCGCGCACGGCGTCCGCCTCTTCCAGCTCACCCCAGCTGGTGAGACGCAGGTCCACTCCGGTGACCGCGGGCAGGAACGCGACCGAGAGTGGCTCCAGCCCGGCCACCACCTCCTCGATGCGCTCGGCGAGCGCGGACTCGGGCATGCCCGTCGTACGCAAGACGCGATGCAGGATGGGCCGCCCCCGTCGCGGCCAGCGCTCCCGCAGCAACGGGAGCACGGACAGCTCGACGAGCGCGTGCATCTCGTGAGGTACGCCCGGGAGCAGGATCGCGAGGCGTCCCTCCTCGTCCTCCAGCGCGAGCCCTGGCGCCGTGCCGCGCGGGTTGGCGAACACGCGTGCGCCTGCGGGCACCTCCGCCTGCGTGCGGTTGCTGGCCGGCATCTCCAGGCCGCGCTCGCGGAAGCGCTGGCGCAGGCGCTCCAGCAGCTGCTCGTCGAGCACCAGCTCCCGCCCGAACAGCGCGGCGACCACCGGTTTCGTCACATCGTCGCGCGTGGGGCCGAGTCCGCCGGTGCACAGCACCACACCCGTCCGCTCGAGCGCTTCGCCCACCGCCTGGCGGATGGTGGCGGCGTCGTCGCCCACGGTCGCGCGCCGGGCCACGCGGATCCCGGCCTGCGCGAGCCGCCGCCCCAGCCACGCGCTGTTGCCGTCGATGGTCTCGCCCAGCAGCAGCTCGTTGCCAATGGTGATGATCTCGAGGGCCGGCCGCTCCGTCATACCACCCTCCGCATCAGGGCGCGCCAGCTCCAGAGGTACGCGCCCATCGAGTAGACCGTGAGGAAGAGGGCGAGGGCAAGCGTGAGGGCGAGGACCGTTGCGTGAAAGGCCTGCCAGATTTCCCAGAACGGGCTCGTCCAGCCGTTCTCCAGCGCCGCGCTCTGGAGCGCGTACCAGAAGATCACCGACCCGATGAAGATGCTCTGGAAGATCATCTTCTGCTTGCCCGCTTTCCCGGCGGGAATCACGATGCCGCGCCGCGCCGCCAGCGCGCGCACGACCGTGATCAGCGCCTCGCGCCCGAAGATCACGAGCAGGACCCAGAGCGGCAGCGTCCCCCAGATCGGAAGCGAGCCGACCGGCCCCTCGCCGTGCGACAGGATGTAGAAGGGGACGAAGGTGGCGGCCAGGAGCAGCTTGTCCGCGATCGGGTCGACCAGCTTCCCGAAATCCGTGATCCAGCCGTACTTGCGCGCCAGGTAGCCGTCCCACAGGTCGGAGACGCCGGCCGTGACGAACAGGATGAAGGCCAGCAGGCGGGCGCCGAAACCGGGCGTGAAAATCAGAAAGAAGATCGCGGGCGCCAGCAGGATCCGCCCGACCGTGATCACGTTGGGAAGGGCGCTGCGCTGGAGCACAGGCATAACGGACTCAGCCGAGCGACTTGATGACCAGCTTGCTGACCGCCTTCAGGGTATCGAACACGCCCATTCCCTTCGTGGCCACCGCCTCGAAGTCCGCCAGGCTGTCGGGGTTGAGCTGCGCACGCAGCTCGCCCAGATTGACCGCGTTCGCCAGATCCCGCTTGTTGTACTGGATCACCATGGGCAGCGTGCGCGGATCGTAGCCGTACTCCGCCAGGTTCTCGTACAGATTCTGCATGGACGCGTAGTTGGCGTCCATGCGCTCGGCCTGCGAGTCCGCCACGAACACCACGCCATCCACACCCTTCAGGATGAGGCGCCGGCTGGCATTGTAGTAGACCTGCCCGGGCACCGTGTACAGGTGGAAGCGGGTGTTGAAGCCGCGGATGCTACCGAGGTCGACGGGCAGGAAATCGAAGAAGAGAGTGCGCTCGGTCTCGGTCGCGAGGGAGATCAACTTCCCGCGCGTCTCGGGACGCACCTTGTTGTAGACGTACTCGAGGTTGGTCGTCTTGCCGCACAGGCCGGGACCATAATACACGATCTTGCAGTTGATCTCGCGGCTGGCGTAGTTGATCATCGACATCGGCCGCCCCCTTTCACTCCGCGAAGAGGCGGTCGATCTCGTCCTCGACTTCGGTCAGCCAGCCGGCTTCCAGGCGGGCGCCGACGGTGCGGTCGCGCGCGGCGATCTGGGCGAACAGCGAAGCGAACTCCGGTACGACGGCCTTGGTCTTCAAGCGCACCCGTCCCAACGTCGTGCGTGCATCGAACAGCGCGGCCAGGATCGCATGGCCGGCTACGTCCACCAGGTACATGGAGCCGTTCTCGCCCTGATGGTAGAGCGAGCGGAACTCGCGCTCCCCCAGAAGCCGAGCGAGCTGATCGCTGGCGCCGAAATCGGCGGCTGCGAGCGAGGCGAAGGAGACGCGGTCGAAGCCGGCGTCGTCGCCCGCCGCCGTCAGGAGCCGGCCGGTGCGATCGAGCAGCAGCGCGCACCTCGCCTGGCTGCCATCCAGAAACGCGCCGAGCAGCGCGTCGAGCCGCTCGAGATCCTGCGCCTCGAAAGCCCAGCTCGTCGCGGCGGGATTCATCCGGCGGCCTCTCCGGAGCCGCGCGCGGCCTGCTCGAGCGCGTCCTCCATCCGCTCCAGGATCTGGATGGCGCGCCCGCGCAGCAGTGGCCGCTGCTCCCACGCGATGAAATCGCGCAGCAGCCGGACGGCATCCACACTCGCCTCCCGCCCCGAGAGGTAGCCGAGCGCGGCGAGCCGGCGCAGTGGCTGCGGGCTGAACAGGTCCCGCCGGTGGCGCGCGATCTGGTCGCGCACCAGCAGGTATCCCAGGCCGGCGACCACGCCCGCCGTGACGAGCGTGATGCCGACCGCCCGCAGGATGCGCCGGTTCTTCATGCCGCTCCCGGTCAGAGGTCCCGCCGCCCGGCCAGCGCCTCGGCGATGGTGACGCCATCCGCGTACTCGAGCTCGCCGCCGACCGGGAGCCCGCGCGCCAGACGCGTCACACGAATGCCCAGAGGCGCGATCAGCTTCTGGAGGTAGAGCGCCGTCGCCTCGCCTTCTACGCTCGGATTGGTGGCGACGATGACCTCGCGGACCGCCGCGCCGTCGGCCGCGTCGCCGTCCTGCTGCAGGCGCGCGAGCAGCGCGGGGATGTTCAGCTCGTCCGGCCCGATCCCCTCCAGCGGCGAGAGCCGGCCGCCCAGGACGTGGTACAGCCCCTGGTACTGTCCGGTCCGCTCGATGGCGGCGATGTCGGCGGCCTCCTCGACCACGCAGATCAGCGCCGCGTCGCGGCGGGGATTCGCGCAGAAGGCGCACGGGTCCTGCTCGGTCAGATTGCCGCAGCGGGAGCAGGCGCGCACGCGCTCGGCCACGCTCTCCAGGGCGCGGGCCAGACGCCGGATCTCCTCGGGCGAGCGCTTGAGCAGAAAGTACGTCAGGCGTAGCGCCGTCTTGCGGCCGATCCCCGGCAGGCGGGCGAACTCGGTGGTGAGATCCTCTATCGCCGCCATACGCCGCGACTCCCCTCGCGCCGCGGCGCCCGGCCGGGCTCGTGCGCCGGCGCACGCAGGAGGAACGAAACCGACATCACAGCATGTTGGGGAGCTGGAACGGCAGCGGCAGCCCGCCGGCGAGCTTGCGCATCTCCTCCTCGTAGAGCTGCTGGGCCCGCTGCTGCGCCTCCGAGACGGCGGCGAGCACCAGATCCTCGAGCATCTCGATGTCCTGCGGGTCCACGACGCCGCGGTCGATGCGCAGCTCGCGGATGCGGCCGCGGCCGTCCGCGGTCACCGTGACCATGCCCCCGCCGCTCGTGCACGTGACCGTGCGGTTGCTCAGCTCGGTCTGAAGTTGACTGAGACGGGCCTGGACCTGCTGGCCCATCTGAAGAATCTGCTGAAAGCTCGTCATCGCTCAGCCCCTTGGCAAACGGGAAGAGCTGGAGAAAACATAGGCGCCGTCGCGTACGCTCCGCAAGCAGAAGGATTTACTCGAGCAGCTCCAGATCCCACTGTTCTACCGCGCGCCCCAGGAGGGGTTCCTCCCGCGCGAGGCGCGCGAGACGGTCGTTCTTGACCCGTTCCGGCGTCAGCCGGGCGGGCGGCTCCGTGCTCCCCTCGCGCCGCACCTCGAGCCGCAGCGGGCGGCCCAGCTCGGTGGCGAACGCCCGCTCGAGCGCCTGGTGCGTCGCCGGGTCGGAGAGCAGTGCATCCAGTCCGGCCGGAACTTCGAGGACGACGCGGTCCGCGCCGGCCTCCGTCACGCGCGCTTCGCGCAGCGGCGCAAGCAGGATCCGGTTCAGCCCCGGGGCGCCGCGCTCGATCACCCCGCGCAGAGCAGCAGTGGCGGCGGCCGTCTGAGGATCTTCGACAGGACGCTCGATGCCCGCATCCGGCTCACGCGGCGGCGAGCGGAGGACGCCGGGCGGCCCGGAGGGGGGCTCGGCCCGCTTCGCCGCGTCGGCGCGTCCGGCCACGCGGGCCCGACGCCCCGAGGCGGCGGGTCCTTCATCGCCCTCAGCGCCGCCGCGTCCCCGCGTCGCCGCGTCCGGGGCCGCACGCGGAGCCGGTGTCGGTGGCGGAGCATCCGGGACCGCGGACCCCCCAGCGGCTGCCCGGATCAACTCCTCCAGCTCGACGGTGCGATCGAGGTAGGCGAAGCGGAGCAGCAGCGCCTCGAGCAGGATGCGCGGGCTCGCGCTCTTGCGCAGCCGTCCCTCCGTGTCCAGCTCCGCGACCTGTGCGAGCATGCGCAGCAGGTCGCCCGTGGCGAAGCGGCCGGCGCGCTCCGCGTAGGTTGCGCGCAGGTCCTCGCGCACGTCCGCCGCGTCCGCGCCCTCCAGCTTCACGATGAGCAGGGAGCGCAGCGCGTCCGCGAGCCCGCGGTAGAACTCGGCCAGGTCGTAGCCCTCGTCGAGCAGCCGCTCGACGAAACGGAAGACCTCGGCATGCCGGCGCTCGGCCAGGATCTCGAACAACTCCAGGTACAGCTCCTCGCCCACGAGCCCGAGCACGCGCCGGACGTCCTCAGCAGTCAGGCGGCGGTCGGTGAAGGAGAGCACCTGGTCGAGCAGCGAGAGGGCATCTCGCATGCCGCCCTCGGCGCGACGCGCGATCGGGACCAGGGCGTCGTCCCCCGCTTCGATCCCCTCCTCCGCCAGTACGCGCTTCAGGCGCGTTACGATGCCCGGTACCGTGATACGCCGGAAGTCGAAGCGCTGGCAGCGCGAGAGAATCGGCGGCGCGGACTGCTGGATCTTCTGTGGCTCCGTGGTGGCGAAGACGAAGATCACGCGCGGCGGCGGCTCCTCCAGGATCTTGAGGAGCGCGTTCCACGCCTCGCGTGTGAGCATGTGCGCCTCGTCGATGATGTAGACCTTGTAGCGCTCCTCGGTCGTGGGCGCGTACATGGCTCGCTCGCGCAGCTCACGGGCGTCATCCACGCCGCGGTTCGAGGCCGCGTCGATCTCGATCACGTCGAGGCTGGTGCGGCCGCTCCAGATGCGCTCGCAGCTCTCGCACGTGCCGCACGGCTCGCCGTCCTCCCGCTTCGGGCAGTTCAGCGCCATCGCGAGCACGCGCGCGGCCGTGGTTTTGCCTACGCCGCGGGGGCCGCAGAAGAGGTAGGCGTGCGCGACGCGCCCGCGCGCGACCGCGGTCTTGAGCGTCTCCGACACGTGCTCCTGCATCGCCATCTCGCCGAAGCGGCGCGGGCGGTAGAGCCGGGCCAGGGCCGTGCGCATCGAATCGTTGCTTGCGTGTGTGGGAGTCCGGAGCCAGCTTGGCGCGTCAGGTTACGGCGCGAGGATGGACGACGCAACCGCTTTCGGTTCCTACCCGGAGACGGTTCGGTGGTGCCGATGCCGGCCAGGCGCACGGGCACGGCCACGGGGCACGGAATAGAAAGTGCCCCAGGCCTTCCGCAGCGACGTCCGCCGCACTTACCGCTGCTACCTGCGGGGTCCTGACGGAGTTCGTGGACTCGCGTCCCACGGGGCCTGGGGCACCAGCACAAAGCTAACCGCGAGCCGCGGCACGGGTCAAGCCGCCGCGGCGCCGGCACTTGGGCGGAGGGGACGATGGAGGACTGGCGGCGCTACCTGGTGGAAGACGACGACGGCGTCGCACGCATGCTCGGCGAGGCCGGCCGCATCGCGGTGCTCGGCATCAAGCCCGAGTCGCGCGCCGCGCGCCCCGCGCATTACGTCCCGAAGTACATGAAGGACGCGGGATACGAGCTCGTGCCCGTGCCGGTCTACTACCCGGACGTGAGCGAGATCCTCGGGCTCCCGGTCTACCGCAAGCTCGTAGACATCCCCGGCGACGTCGACCTGGTCAACGTCTTCCGCAAGCCCAAGGACATCCCGCCGCACGTGGATGACATTATCGCCAAGGCTCCCGCCGCCGTCTGGTTCCAGCTCGGCATTCGCAACGACGCGGCCGCGGAGCGGCTCGCGCGGGCGGGCATCCGCGTGGTGCAGGACAAGTGCATCATGGTCGAGCATCGCAGGCTGGTGCGGTGACGGCGTTCGGGATCGGGATCGGGATCGGGATCGGGATCGGGACCACGACAGGAAGGTGAGCCGTGCCCCTGGACTTCAAGCGAGCCACGGATCTGTTCATGGGGACCGACAAGGAACTGGCCCTCGCCCTCGGCATGGAACCGGGAGAGCTCATCATGTATCGCAAGGCGCCCGGGCGGGTTTCGAGCGAGCTATTGGGCAAACTCGGGAAAGTGCTGGTCGAGCGTGGCAAGGGGATGATGCGCGTTGGTGAGATGCTTCAGGAGATCGCCCGGGAATAAGGGCTAGAGAACATGAGGGAATCCTGGCGGCCGGCGGGCGCGGCGAGGCGGCCTACCGCCTCACGCCGTCAGCCGGGCCATGATCGCCCATACGAGCGCGCCCACGGCGATGAGCGTACCGACGTTCCATTTGATGATGTCGACCTTCGCGTCGCGGATCTCAGCGCGCAATTCCGCGCGCAATTCCGCGATCTCACGCAGCAGTTCCGCGCGCAGGTCCTGGAGTGCTGCCTTGGTCGCCAGCGGCTCCAAGCGCGCATCCAGGTACTCGCGCCACGTGGGCGGGCTGGGAACCTGAGCTTCCGGCACGTTCAGGCCGTCTCTCGCTATTGTTTCCCCGCGCAAAAGTTACACGGAGCGCCGGGGCTCCGCCATGGCCAGATTGGCCAAGCAATGCAGCCGCGGCGCTCATCCGGTTCGCCACGCGTCCGGAATGTGCGAAAGCGAAATAGGCTCTTCAGGAAATGCAGTGGGTTGCTCTGGCTTCTAAGGACCGAGCCGAGGGTTCACGGCGGGCGCGGGCAAGGGCGCGCGCGCGGGCGCGGGCACTTCGGGTAACCAGCGGGCGGGGGGCCGGCCAGGCCCGCGCCTTCTGCACCCGCAGTGCCCGCGCCATCGCCCTCGCCCGCGCCTGCGCTCGCCGTAAATGCGGTAGGAC
>JACQPS010000192.1 GCA_016207445.1 Gemmatimonadota bacterium
CCGCCGCTCCGACTCCGCTGCCGCGCGCGTGGCCGGCAGCTCGACCACGAACTCGGATCCCGCGCCCACTTCGCTCTCCACGCGAATGTCGCCGCCCATGAGGCGCGCGAAGCGCCGCGCGATCGCGAGCCCCAGCCCCGTGCCGCTGGTCGTCCGGGCGAGGCTGCTGTCGACCTGGTAGAACTCCTCGAAGATGCGCTCCCGCTCCAGCGGCGGGATGCCCGGGCCCGTGTCGCGTACCCGGATCTCCACCCACTCCCCCACCTGCGCGTAACGGACGACCACGCCGCCGGTCTGCGTGAACTTCACCGCGTTCGAGAGCAGATTCAGCAGGATCTGCGCGAACCGCTTCTCGTCGGCCACCACGGTCAGCGGGGAGCCGTCGGCACGGCGACTTCCGTCGACCGTGAGCGAGAGCCCCTTGCCATGCGTCATGGGCAGGACCTGTTGCACGGCGCGCTCGATGATCGGCTCGACCGCGAGCTCGCTCAGCTCCAGGTCGACGCGGCCGGCGCCGATCTTGGTCAGGTCGAGCAGCTCGTTAATGAGCGCGAGCAGGTGGCGCGAGGTGTCGCGCACACGCACGACCATGGCCTTCTGCTCGGGCGTGAGCGGCCCTTTCACCTCGAGATCCAGCAGGTCCGTGTAGCCCATGATGGCGTTGATCGGCGTGCGCAGCTCGTGGCTCATCATCGCGAGGAACTGGTCCTTCGCCTCCGTCGCCTCGCGCAGCTGCCGGTTCACCTCCTCCAGGATCTCCGCCTGCCGCCTCAGCTCGCGGTTGGTGTGTCGCAGCATCTCGGCATACTGGTGCTCGTCCGTGACGTCGCGGAACACCATGGCGGCGCCTGCCGGCTGGCCCGCCGGCGTCGTGATCGGCGCGGCCGAGCTCGACAGGTAATGTTCCAGGCCGCCCGTGAACCGCACGATGAACTTGAGTCGCTTGACCCGCTCGCCTCGCAGCGCGCGCAGCAGCGGGAACTCGTGCGGCGCGTACGGCCGGCCGTCACTCGTGGCCATGCGGAAGTGGGCGGGCCAATCCTCCAGCGGGATGGCGGGTAGCTCGGAGCCGAGCAGCTCCTCCGCGGCCTTGTTCCACCGCTCCAGGTTGCCCCCGGCGTCGACGACGAGCACGCCGTCCGCCATCTGATCGAGCACGGTGCCGAAGCGGAGCGCCTCCTCCTTTGCCCGCGCGCGCGCGGCCTCGAGCGACGCAAACAGCTCGGCGGTGCGCAGCGCCGCGGCGGCGGGGGCGGCGAGCGCCTGCGCGAATGCGACGTCGCCCCTCTCGAACTTGCGCGGGCCGCTGTACACCTCCCAGGTGGCCACGCCCACCATGTGGCCGCCGATCAGCAGCGGCACGGTGACGGACGCGGCGGCCGTCTCCGGTCCGGCAGCCAGGCTGGGAATCGCGCCTCGCTCCGCGCTCGCGTCCTCGATGACGTGCGGCTCGCCTGTCGCAACCGTTTCGGCGAGCACGGGCAGCAGCGCGACCGGCGCCCGCACCTGGCCGATGTCCTCGGAGCGGAGCCGCTGCGTCACGGGCCCGACCTCGTGGAAGACCATCCGCCTGCGGCCGATGACCACCTCGCCCTCTTCCTCGAAGGTGTAGAGCGAGGCGACGTCGGCATCCAGGATCTCGGCGACCTCGCCCAGGAACAGCTCGACCACGTCATCGGGTTGCAGCGAGGTGGAGAGGCGCTGCGCGGCGGCCTGGGCCGCGCCGAGCTGGCCGGCCAGGTCGCGCGCCTGCTCGGCCCGCTCCCGCGCCTGCGTCGCGCTCTGCCGCGCCGCCTCCTCGGCCGCGCGCCGGCGTGCGATCTCGTCGCGCTGGCGCGTGATCGTCTGCCGCAGCACGAAGAGCGTGAACGCCAGCGCGAGTGCGATGACCAGGCCGATCGCCCAGGTCGCCAGCCGCTCCACGCGGTAGACCCGCTCGTTGACCGGCTGGTACGCGAGCCGGATCCGCCACTCGGTGTCCGCCACGCGGATCGGCCGTTCCACCGTGGGCCAGTCGGCGGGCGCGGGCACGCTCGTGATGCGCACGTCGTCGGGACCATAGAGCGCGTAGAAGGCGCCCCGCAGCGTGTCGGTGGCGATGCTCGCGAGGGCCGCGCGCAGCACCGCCGCGGGATCCAGCTCGGCGGCGAGCACGCCCACCACCGAGTCGCCGCGCACGACCGGGTCGAAGACGATGAACCGGCGGCCACCCGGCAGGTCGAGCACCCCCGTGGCCGCCGGCGCGCCGTTCGCGCGCGCTCGCCCGTACGGCACGGCGACCGCGCTGTCCAGAATCAGGTCGGTACCCGCCCGCCCGACCAGGGCATCCCCGCCGCGGCTGATGCGCCCGGAAGCGTAGACGACCGAAACCGCGATCAGACCGGTGAACTGGCTGGTCACGCTGTCCAGCGCGGCCGCGAAGGTCCGCTCCGACACCGAGTCTTCTACGGCCGTGAAGCGCAGCTTCGCCGCCGTCAGTGCGCCGATGCGTGTGCTCAGCGAATTCCCCAGCGCATCCGCCAGCACGGAAGCGCGCCGCTCCGCCCCGGCCGCCGCCTCTCGCTTCGCCGCGCGCAGCGCCTCCCGCTGCTCCCGGTCGAAGGTCATCGTGATGGCAACGACCAGTGCGGCGGCGCCCAGCGGCACCAGCCACGCGCGCTTTCCCTCGAACCAGCGCAGGGTCATGCGCACCTACCTGGGGCACAACGCAACCGCCAGCGCCAGCGCGAGCCATCCGGCATGACGGGCTGCCTCCTGGAGTCGGGTTGAGCGAAGGTATTCGCGCGTGCGCCCGGGAATGCGGCGTCGCCCGGCCGGTCGGCCCGGGGAGCGCTCCCGCGTGGCAGTCGGTGCGGGGTATGCAAATTCCGCACCGGCACCGGGAAGGCTCGCCCGGGAACCCCGTCCCAGCCACGGGGTCTATAGCGGTCACGACGCCCGGCGGTGGAGTTCATCCGGTCTTCCCGCTCGGTCCTCGCGGCGAGCGCCTCCCGAGGGATCCGCGGCAGGTCTCATGCGCAAACGAATCGCGGCTCTCACCGCCATTGCGGCCCTCGTGCTGCTGGCTTCCCTCACCTGTTCCCCCCTCTATCTGCTGCGCGCGGGCATCGAGGAAGGCAAGATCCTGAGCCGGCGCCAGCCGATTGCGCGGCTGGTGGCGGATCCC
>JACQPS010000198.1 GCA_016207445.1 Gemmatimonadota bacterium
CGAGGTGCGGTGGTGCTGCGCGCGGTCGCGCAGCGTGAGCACGAGGCCGTCCGGCCGCTCGACCGCGAGGCCGGCGCGCGCGTGCCCGGCCTGCTCGTACGTCATGCCGATGGCACCGACCAGACTGGGCCAGGTGTCGCCGTAGCCGGGATAGAAGAGGTCGAAGCCCTCCCCTGTGTAATAGGCCCACCCCTCCTCGTCGAACGCGGCGGCATTCGCCTGCCCGAAGTACTGGCCCCATCTCAGGATGTGGTCGGGGTACAGCGGATTGATCGGCGGGGCCGCGGGGAAGAAGAAGTAGCTGGAGCGGTAGTCCATCTCGTGGAAGTCCACGTGCACCTGCGGCGTCCAGCGGCTCCACGTGGCGTGGCGCGCGCGCGTTTCCCGCTGGGTCAGCCATGCCCAGTCGCGGTTGAGGTCGAACAGGTAGTGGTTGTAGCGTCCTCCCGGCCACGGCTCCCAGTGTTCCCACGCCTGCGGGTTCCTGTTGGCTCGCCGGCCGAGCGCCTGGCGGTACCACTGCACGTAGCGATCACGGCCGTCCGGGTTCAGCGCCGGGTCCAGGATCACGACCACGGAGTCGAGGACGCCGCCGACCGCCGGCGCGCCGCGCGCCAGGTCCCACGCCGTCCACAGCGCCGCCTCGCTGGACGAGCTCTCGTTGCCGTGCACGCCATAGCTGAAGTAGACGACGGCGGGCGTGGAAGCCGCCACGGCGCGCGCCCGCGCCTCGGGCGTCGCCGGGTCGGCCAGCTCCCGGTTCCGGGCCAGGATCTCGTCCAGCCGCGCCAGATAGTCCTCGCGCGCGACCACCACCTGCATCAGCGGCCGGCCCTCGACCGTCTCACCGTAGTTCCACACGCGCACACGGGGCGACGCCGCCGCCAGCGCTTCCAGATACCGCACGATGCCGGCGTGATCGGTGAAGCGCTCGCCCAGCTCGTAGCCGAGCACCTGGGCGGGCGAGGGCGGGTCAGAGGCGAGAGCGTGGCCGCGAACGCCAGCGACGCGCGGGGCGGCGTCGCCTGGCACCGCACCGGAGGAAAGCGAGGCGCCGCCCGCCACGAGACCGAGCGCGCAGAGCAGGCCGAACTTCACGGGCATTTCTCCGTCCTTTGGAGAGGGCCAACGGCGTCGTTGCCGTTGCAGGACAACGTGTTGGCCGAAAAACCAAAACTAGCGCGCAACGCCGGGCCCGCGCAATCGCGGCCGCGATCTTCGCCCGCGCCGCGGGGTATCCACTCCAGCGTCGAAACGAAAGGCAGGCGTCTCTTGCACCACGCACGCACAGCCGTTCTGGGCTTGCTCTTCTTCATCCCCGCGTGCGGCTTCTCCGAGCCGGTCGGCGAGGCCGAGCGCGTGCAGGATAGCGGGCTCAGCCGCCAGACGTTCATCGAAGCATACGTGGCGCTGCGGCAGGCGGAGCGGGATGCCCCCACACCCCAGGAGTTCGAGGCGCGCAAGCGCACGGCGCTGGCGCGGCTGGGTGTGACGCCCGAGGAGCTGCTTCGTTTTGCCGAGGTCCACGGCCAGGACATCCGCTACATGAGCGAAGTCTGGGACTCGGTGGAGGCGCGCCTCGCGGCCCAGCCGCCGGACAGCGCTCGGACGTAGCGTCACGGCTCTCCCTTTGCGCTGGCCACCCCGGGGTTTATCTTGCCCGCAGGATTCCCTGCCGGAGGGGGCATGGATCGCCCGCCCGTCCCGTTGCTCTTTCGGCTCGCTCTGCTCCTGGCGCTGGCCGCCTGCGGCGAGGGTCGCAATCGGCCTGGTCCTACGGACCTGTCACCGCCGGCGCTCCTGAGCGTCGAGGTCGTCTCGCCTCGGAACAACGAGGCCGTGGCGGGTGGCCGCGCCACGACTGTGATCGTGCGCGGCGGGGAGCCCAACGGCCGACTCGCCGGCGTGGGCGTCGTGGCGCGCCGCTTCGCCGGCGGCGGCGAGCTCATCGACTCCATCGCCTTCCGCTTCTCTCACTCCGTGCGCGACAGCGCGCGCAGCTTCCAAGTCGTCATGCCGAACCCCACCACGTCCTCGATGCAGGTCGACGTCTACGGCCTCGCCTTCGGCCCCGAATCCCAGGCGAAGCTCTCCGAGCCCCAGGCCATCATCGTGCTGCGCTGCACGGCCGACGTGGTCTGGTGCAACTGACCCACACCAGACCCCCGCCCGGCCGCCACGGTGGCGGCGGCACCAGCTCCCAACTGGCTCAGAGATTGCACTCCACGCCCTCGGAAACGCGGGTGGCGCGGTCACCCGCACGTGCGACCCGAGGAAGCGAATGGTTGTGCTCGAACACGCGTTTTCCGATTGCACCGGGAACTGGCGGCTGGTGGGGACCGGCGACGACCGCTCGATCCGCTGCGACCGCTGCGACGCCCGCTTCGCGGCCACGCCGGAGAACCGGCTGGCCGCCATTGACGAGAACTACGCGGGGATCTACCTGCGGCGCCTGGCCGCCGAGGGCGCGGCCCAGATCGACGCCGAGCGGCGGGATGCGGCGTGACGGCAGGGGTCAGGGGTGAGGGGTCAGGGATCAGGGATTCGCCCGCCGCTGCGAACTTGCCCGGTCCCGGAGAACTCCCCAACTCCGATCCTTGCGCTTCCTCAAAGTCGCTGACCCCTGACCCCTGATCCCTGGCCCCTGCTTCTCACTCCCACTCGATCGTCGCCGGCGGCTTCGAGCTCACGTCGTAGGTCACGCGATTCACGCCCTTCACCTCGTTGATGATGCGCGCGGCGATGCGCGCCAGCACGTCGTGTGGGAACGGGAACCAGTCGGCGGTCATGCCGTCGCGGCTGGTCACCGCGCGCAGCGCGACCACGTGCTCGTAGGTGCGCAGGTCGCCCATCACCCCCACGCTGCGCACGGGCAGCAGAACCGCGAAGGCCTGCCAGATGTCGTCGTACAGGCCGGCCGCGCGGATCTCTTCCAGGTAGATCGAGTCGGCGTGGCGCAGGATCGCGAGCCGCTGCTCCGACACCTCGCCGAGCACGCGGATCGCGAGGCCCGGCCCCGGGAACGGGTGCCGTCCGACCATCTCCTCCGGGAGGCCGAGCTCGCGCCCGGCCTGCCGCACCTCGTCCTTGAACAATTCCCGCAGCGGCTCGACCAGGTCGAAGGGCATGTCCGCGGGCAGCCCGCCCACGTTGTGGTGCGTCTTGATCGTGACCGACGGACCGTGCACCGACATCGACTCGATCACGTCCGGGTAGAGTGTGCCCTGTACCAGAAAGCGGCTGGGCGCGGCGCCGGCGCCTCCGGCCGCTCCGGCGGCGCGCTCGAAGACGCGGATGAAGGTCTCGCCGATGCTACGGCGCTTCTCCTCGGGGTCCTCCACCCCGCGCAGCCGCTCCAGGAACTCCGTCGCGGCATCGACCACGTCCAGCCGGATGCCGAGATGGCGGCGGAACGTGCGCTCGACCGATTCCCGCTCGCCCGCCCGCAGCAGTCCCGTGTCCACGAAGATGCAGGTGAGCTGATCGCCCACGGCGCGGTGCACCAGCGCCGCCGCGACCGCGGAGTCCACGCCGCCGGACAGCCCGCAGATCACCGGTGCGCCCCCCACCTGCGTGCGCACCTTCTCGACCGACTCCTCGATGAAGGAGCCCGCCGTCCAGGTGGGCTCGCAGCGGCAGACGCGGAACAGAAAGTTGGACAGGATCTCGTCGCCGCGAGGCGTGTGCGCCACTTCCGGGTGGAACTGCACGCCGTAGATCGGCCGATCCTCCGCCTGGAACGCCGCCACCGGCAGCGCCGCGGTCGAGGCGAGCGTGCGGTATCCTTGCGGCGGCTCGTCCACGTGGTCGCCGTGACTCATCCACACCGGTGTTCCTTCGCCCGGCCGGAAGCCCTCGAACAGGTCGTTCGCCCGGTTCACCCGCATCTCGGCCCGGCCGTACTCCCGCCGGCCATGGATCACCCGCCCGCCTTCCAGGTGCGCCACGAGCTGCATGCCGTAGCAGATCCCCAGGATGGGCACGCCGAGCCGGAGCAGCGCCGGGTCCGCGGTCGGCACGTCCTCGTCATACACCGAGGCGGGGCCGCCCGAGAGCACGATCCCCTTCGGGAC
>JACQPS010000199.1 GCA_016207445.1 Gemmatimonadota bacterium
CCGGAGGCGGAACCCGGAGGAGCAAGAGGTGTCTGATCCTCGACGCGGAGGGCGGACCCGAGCGGGGCATGAACCCGGAGCGACCCTGGTTTTAGCGGAGCGAGCCCCCGCGAACGGGCGGAACCACGAAAACGTGTCAGCGAGCGGAGGCGGTCGCGGAGGGTCATGCCCCGCGGGTCCGCCGACCGTATTGTCCGGTAGTACATGGCTTATCGGCAATTCTCCTTCGGCTACGGCCTGACCCCCTGGGTCAAGCGGCTGCTCATCGCCAACGCGGCGGTCTTCCTGCTCACGTGGGTGCTGCCCGCGCTGGGTGGTTGGCTGGCGTTTGCGCCCAGCCTGGTGCTGCTGCGGCCGTGGACGCTGCTCACCTACATGTTCGTCCACGCCGGTTTCTGGCATCTGTTCTTCAATCTGCTGGGGCTATTCTTCTTCGGGCCGCCCCTCGAGGAGCGCTGGGGCTCGAACGAGTTCCTCAAGTACTATCTGGTCTGCGGGCTGGGCGGCGCGCTCTTCGCCTTCCCCTTCGGCTTCCACGGGGCCGTGGTCGGCGCCTCCGCCGCCATCTTCGGCATCATGCTCGCCTTCGCCATGAACTGGCCGGACGCACCCATTTATATCTGGGGCATTTTCCCGGTCAAAGCGAAGTGGCTGGTGGGGATCCTGGCCGCACTCGCGCTCATGAGCGCCGTGGGCGGCTCGCGCGACGGCATCGCGCACTTCGCCCACCTCGGCGGCTTCGCCGCTGGCTTCGTCTACCTCAAGCTCGACCTGGCCGACCGCGTGCAGCTCGCGGGCCTGAGGAAGCTGTTCACGCGCCCGCGCCTCAAGGTCGTGCAGGGGGAAGCCAGGCCGGCCGAGACGCGGCGCGCCCGCCGCGCCGAGGAAAAGCTGCTGGACGAGGTCGATCGTGTGCTCGACAAGATCAGCACCCAGGGACTGGCCAGCCTGTCTCCCGAAGAGCGCAAGCTGCTGGATGAGGTGAGTCGCAGGTACCGGCAGAACTGATCACGCAGAGACGCGGAGTCGCAGAGAACAGCCGTGTTCATTCTCTGCGACTCCGCGTCTCCGCGTGAGCGTTTTTTGAAGCTTGGGCCGCCCCCAGAATCGCGCAGCGAGCGCCGGCTGGAAGCCCTCGCTTGACACCGTCTATCTCCTTTTCTAGGTTCATCATCCGCACGAGTCCCCGCAGACGCTCCGCAGGAGGGTTGCATGGCAGCCGCCAAAGAATTCCCGACCGAACAGATCCGCAACGTGGCACTGCTGGGTCATGGCGGCTCCGGTAAGACCGCGCTGATCGATGCGCTCTGTTTCTCGGCCGGCTCCTCGCGGCGGCACGGCAGCGTCCGGGACGGCAGCGCACTCACCATGTACACGGAAGAAGAGATCGCGCATGGCATCTCGATGCAGGCCGCGCCCGCGTTCGTGGAATGGGAGGGCGCGAAGGTCAACCTGCTCGACACGCCCGGCTACATGGATTTCACCGGGGAGGCACTGGCCGCCACGAGGGTCGTCGATGGGGCTGTAGTGGTCCTCGGCGCTACCAGCGGCGTCGAGGTGGGCACCGAAAAAGTCTGGGAATACTGCAAGGCGCGCGGAGTTCCCAGACTTTTTTACATCTCGATGATGGACAAGGATCACGCCAGCTTCGCGACGGTGCTCGCGGCCGTGAAGGAGCAGCTGACGGAGAAGGCGGTCGCGATCGAGATTCCGATCGGCGCGGGCGAAGGCTTCCGCGGCACGATCGACCTCTTCGCCGGCAAGGCGCGGCTGCACAAGCACGGCACCGCGACCGGCGAGTACGAGGAGACCGATGTGCCGCCGGAGCTGAAGGCGGAGTTCGACGCCGCCCGCACGGAACTATTCGATGCGATCGCCACCACGAACGATTCCCTGCTGGAGCTCTACCTCGAGACCGGCGCGCTCGACCCGGCGGAAGCGCTGGCCGCGCTCAAGACGGCGATGATCGGTGGGGAGCTCTATCCGGTGATGTGCGGCGCGGTCGAGAAGATGATCGGCACGCGCACGCTGCTGACCCGGCTGGTCGAGCTGGTGCCGAGCCCGGCCGAGGCCCCGCGCGAGCTGGCGCAGCGTCCGGGGCTGGATCAGGTCGTGGAGCTCAAGGCCGATGAGGCCGGCCCACTCGCCGCGCTCGTCTTCAAGACGGCGACGGAGCCGCACGTGGGCGAGCTCTCGTACTTCCGGATCTTCAGCGGCTCGGTGGCGACGGGGCAGGAGATCTATAACGCGACGCGCGAGCAGGCGGAGAAGCTGGCGCACCTGTCGATCGCGCAAGGAAAGGAGCGCGTGGAGGTGACCCGGCTGCATGCGGGCGACCTCGGCGTCGTCGCGAAGCTGAAGAACACGCACACGAACGACACGCTGTGCGGCTCCGACCGGCCGCTCGTGCTCCAGCCCATCAATTTCCCGGAGCCCGACATCGCGATTGCCGTCAAGGCGGCGAGCCGGAGCGACGAGGACAAGATCGGCACGGGATTGCACAAGCTGCACGAGGAGGATCCGACGTTCCACAGCGCCTACGATCCGGAGGTGAAGCAGACGATCATTCGGGGCCTGGGCGAGCTGCACCTCGAGGTGCAGATCGAGCGCCTCCGGCGCAAGTACGGCGTGCAGGTGACGACGGAGCCGCCCCGCATCCCGTATCGCGAGACCATCCGGAAGACGGCGGAAGGGCAGGGGAAGTACAAGAAGCAGACGGGCGGCCACGGCCAGTTCGGAGACTGCTGGGTGCGGCTCAAGCCGCTGCCGCGCGGCTCCGGTTACAGCTTCGTCGACTCGATCGTCGGCGGTGTCATCCCGAACAAGTTCATTCCCTCGGTCGACAAGGGGGTGCAGGAGGCGGCGCGGCGGGGGGTGCTGGCGGGGTTTCCGGTGGTCGATTTCGAGGCCGAATGCTTCGATGGCTCGTACCACTCGGTCGACTCCAGCGACATCGCGTTCCAGGTGGCCGGCTCGTACGCCTTCCAGAAGGTCGCCGCCATGGCCGACCCGGTGCTGCTCGAGCCGATCATGGAGGTCGAGGTCTCGACGCCCGACGAGTACGTGGGCGACATCATCGGCGACCTGAACCAGCGGCGGGGGAAGATCCTGGGCATGGAGCCGGACGGGCGTAGCACGCGCTTGAAGGCGCTGGTCCCGCTGGCGGAGCTGAACCGCTACGCCACCACGCTGCGCTCCCTCACGCACGGGCGCGCGGTCCACGGCCGCAAGCCGCTCGGCTACGAAGAAATGCCCGCGCACATCGCGCAGAAGGTGATCGAGGCGGCCAAGAAGGAGAAGGAGGAGGTCCACGCCTGAGCGGAACGCCTCATTCCGGGCGGGTCTTCTTGACACCGCAATCCGTTTCCAGCTAAGTTGAGTCTCTGTCGGCCCCGGCACTCCCCGGGCGGGGCCATATGTTTTCCCGCACGCTCTTGGTGCGTCCGCACCCACGGGTCTCCAACCATGTCTCGCAGCCTGACGCTCGCTCTAGCGGCAGCCTTGTTCGCGGTGGTGGCCGCTACGCCGTCCGTGCAGCCCCGCACGGACGAGCTCTGGTACGTCTACTACGATCGGGGACTGCGCGCGCTCGAGAAATCGCGCTGGAGCGAGGCGATCGCGCAGCTCGAGCAGGCCCTGAAGAAGAGCGGGAAGTCGAGCGCGAACGCGCGTACCTACGGCATGCGCTTCATCAAGTACTTCCCCAGCTTCTATCTGGGTGTTGCCTACTACAACAAGGGGGATACCGATCGGGCGCTCGATTACCTCAAGCGCGAGGCGGCCGGGGGCGAGATCCGCAAGTCAGATACGCACCGTCAGCAGCTGGAGGTGCTGCTTTCGGCCGCGAGCGGTCCGCGCGCCGACCAGGCGGCGCTCCAGGCAGCCGAGGCGAACCGGCGCAAAGAGCTCGAGACCAAGCTCGCCGAGGGCATCGCCCTGTTCCAGAAGGGACAGTTTGCCAACGCGCTCGCCGTCTTCGAGGCCGTGCTCTCGCTCGATCCGACCAACGCCGAGGCGAAGCGGCAGAAGGAGCTGGTCCAGCGCCAGGCGCTGGAGGCGGAGCTGAAACAGGTCCGGGTCGCGGCGCAGCCGAAAAGGCCGACGCCCGCGAGACCGGGCGGGCCGCGGCCCGTGACGCCGCCGGCGCCCGTGACGCCGCCGACGCCCGCGCCGGTCACGCCCGCGCCGGCCACACCCGCGCCGGTCACGCCCGCGCCGGTCACGCCCGCGCCGGTCACACCCGCACCGGTCACACCCGCACCGCAGCTGCCCGTGGTAGAGAAGGTACCGGCGACGCCGCCGCCGAAGGATACCGCGGCGGCGCCTCCACGTCCCGTCGTGGTAGCGCAGCCGCGGCCGCAGGCCCAACCGCAGAAGCCGCCGGAGCAGCCCGCCCCGGCGGGCGGCGGCGGGGCCGTCGTCCCGGTTCCCGTCCCTGTGACGGTTCCGGTCGGTGCAGCGGGCGAAAAGGAGCCGGAGAAGCAGCCGGAAAAGGCGGCCCCGGTCACGCCCGCGCCGATCGCGCCGGAACCGGTTGCGCCCGCGCCCGTTACGCCCGCGCCGGTCGCGCCCGCGCCAGAACCCGCCCTCACCGAAGCCGCGCTTTTCGAGGCACGCGCCTGGGAGATGATCCGGCGCGGCAAGGATCTTCTCGCGAAGGGTGATTACGAGGGCGCGCTCGGCAAGTTCAGCCTGGTCCTGACGCTGGCCGAGGACATCCCCACGTTGCCGAGCCAGCTCATCGCGGACGCGAAGACCTATCGGGACGCGGCCGACGGCGAAATCAAGCGTGGGGCCGAGGCCAGGCGCCAGGCCGAGCTCGCCGCCGCCTCGCAGGCGGCCCGCACCCCACCGCAGGTCGCGATCATCACGCCCACCAACCTGGAAGAGCCGGTCAAGGACGAGATCATTCGCTTCCAGGGCGCCGTGGTCGACAACAACGGCGTCAGTTCCGTCGAGGTGGAGGTGAACGGGCGCCGCTTCGGCAACGTGCAGGCGGGCGCCAGCACACGCGGCGTCGGCGTGGTCGCGCGCCCGGCGAGCGCGGTCGCTGCGTCGTCGCAACCCACGGAAAACAAGGGCACGATCGTCAACTTCTCGCACGACGTGCACCTGACGCAGCCCGTGAACAAGGTCGTGATCCGCGCCCGCAACATTTACGGGCTCACGACCGAGCAGGTGGCCGAGGTGAAGCTCGAAGTGAAGCGGCCGAAGGTCTGGGCCGCCATCATCGGCATCGGCGACTACCAGCACCAGAACGTGCCCGACCTCGACTTCACGGTCGCGGACGCGGAAGGTTTCTACGATTACCTGATCAACGACCTCGCCATCCCGAAGGAGAACGTTTTCAAGCTGATCAACGGCGAGGCGACCACGCAGCAGATCAAGACCGTGCTCGGTACGAAGCTGCGCCAGAAAGCGGCGCCCGAGGACATGGTCATCATCTACTACGCCGGCCACGGCGCGCCCGAGCAGGACGCCGCCAACCTGGACGGCGATGGCCTGGAAAAATACCTGCTGTCGTGGGAGGCGGACCCCGAGAACCTCTACGGCAGCGCCTTCTCGATGAACGAGATCGCGAACATCTTCTCGCGCATCCAATCCGAGCGGGTCGTCTTCATCGCGGACGCGTGCTACTCGGGCGCCTCCGGCGGCCGCACCGTCTTCTCGTCCGGCATGCGGCTGCGCGGCAACGAGATCAAGGACAACTTCCTCGCCCGGCTGAGCGGGAGCGGCAAGGGGCGCGTCATCCTGTCGGCCTCGAGTGCCAACGAGCCGAGCCAGGAGCGGAGCGACCTCGGCCACGGCGTCTTCACCTACTACCTGCTCGAGGGGCTGAAGGGCGCCGCCGACGGCAACCGGGACGGCGTCATCACCGTGGACGAGGTGTACGAGTACGTGGCCGACAAGGTCCCGGCCGAGACCGGGCAGACGCAGCACCCGGTGAGGAAGGGCGAGGTGGAAGGGGAGATCATCCTCGGCCGCGCCCGGACCACGTGATGGCGTAACCCGTAGCCGACCCGCCTGCGCCAGGCGTGACACGAGCCGCGGCGGGTTTTTCGATCGAACCATCTCGGGAGACTGTGATGCCGCAGCACCTGTTCGGGCGCTCCAGCGTGCGCGTGGCCGCCTTCCTGGCCGCAGCGCTGCTGCCGAGCGCGCTGCATCCGCTCTACGCCCAGCGCCAGCCGAACCCGTTCAATTTCAATCCGCCCGGCGCCCGCTCCACGGCGATGGGCGGCGCCTTCGTGGGTCTGGCGGATGACGCGACGGCGGCGGCCACCAATCCGGCCGGGCTCACCACCCTGCTGTACCCGGAAGTCTCCTTCGAATTCAAGACCGTCGAGTACACCTGGAACTTCTTCGAGGAGGGCGCGACGGTGAACCAGGTGAACATGCCTTCGTTCGCCAGCCTGGTCGTGCCGGTCGGCAACCTGCGCCTCGCCGCGTTCCGCAGTGAAGTCGTGCACTTGAAAGTCGCCGATACCGCGACGGAGTCGGATCCGGAGCTGGGCGAGTTCACCGTCGACTTCAGCGAGGTGTTCAAGGTCGAGGACTACGGCGCGGGCCTCGCGCTGCGCGCCGCGCCCGCGGTCGCGCTGGGCGTCGCCGCCGGCGCCGCCCGCTTCTCCGAGGTGGGCCACTTCAGCGCGTTCGGCGAGACGGAAAGCTGGGAGGGCGAGAACTTCAAGCCCTTCGCCAGCGCCGGGGTCCTGTTGCGCGCGGGGACGCAGGTGACGGTCGGAGCCGCCTATCACTTCCGCCCCACCTTCGAGATCGAGGAGGAGGATCCGACGGTGGATCCGGAGGAGATTCCGATCCCGGACTCGTTCGGCGCCGGCCTGTCGTTCCGCCCGCGCGAGCGGCTGACGCTGGCGGCGTCGTTCACGCTCAACCGCTATTCGGAGCTGGACACGGACGACGACGACGAGTTCGCGTTCGATGACGGCGTCGACGCGCACGTGGGCGGCGAATACGTCCTGTTCCTGGGAGCGACGCCGCTGGCCCTGCGCGCCGGCGTCCAGCGCGTGGCCTCCAGCGCGGAATTCTACGAGGGGTCCGATCCGGACCTGCAGGAGGACTTCCCGGAGGAGGATCCCCAGATCGGCGCGGGTCTCGGCTTCGGCGTCGTCCTGGGCAGTCGGTTTCAGGTGGACGTCGCGGGCGCCGCCACCGAGTCCAGGACCGAAGGCGTGATCTCCCTGGTCTACCGGTTCGGCCGGCATTGAGCGAGGCGCGGCGCCCGCGCGCGCGGCGCTGGTTTTTCCGAAGTGCTCCACGAGTCGTACGGCGGTCGTCCGAGAACACGGCCCATTGCAACCGAGGTGTGACATGAGTCGAGCATCCCCACGTATGAACCCCTGGCGGCTGGCGGTACCGGGAGCGCTGGCGCTCCTGTGGCTGGCCGCGTGCAAGGAGACCGAGATCCCCTCCGCGCCGGAAGAGGAGATCGAGCCGGCGTTCAACGCCGCCGTGTTCGATCGATCCACGCTGGTGCCGGCGGAGGGCACCAGCGCGCTGGGCGTCGGCACTCTCTCATACAAGGCCGATGTGGCGTTTCAGCGCACAGCGACCGAGGCGGTGAGCAAGCCTTCGACACGGGTCGGCTTCTGGATCGAGACGCACAAGAGCCTGACCGAGGGGGACACGAACTGGGAGGGCGACCTGGTCACGGACTCGTTGCCGACCAGCGCCAGCAGTGGGGAGACGACGTTCCAGGGCTCGGTTCGCGTGCCCTCGATCAGCCCGTTCTGCGGCGCGTACGACCAGCTCCGCTTCCTGACCAACCTGGCGCTCTCCGACGATGCGGTCACGGGCGAATCGGTCTGGCAGACGGTCACGGGCACGAAGACGCAAACGCAGATCGGCCCGTGCGTCTACCGGGTGGAGACCGTGGACGATCGCAGCCAGAGCGTCGTCTGGGGCGAGCCCATCTTCATGTCGGGGCGGGGCCTCTCGACCAACCCCTACCCGCGGCTGTTCTTCACCGGCGGCTTCGAGGCGCTGCTGCTCAGCCGCGTCTCGCCGGTCGGGACCTACTGGCATTATCTGGGCTGGGTGCCGGTCGGAGCGACCAGTGGCTCGGTGAGCGCGTTCCAGAGCGGGGTCGCGACCTCCTACGGCAAAGACGTCGCGCCGAGTATGACGGTGGCCACCGGCGGCGCCGACTTCTTCGAGCCGAACGATAC
>JACQPS010000190.1 GCA_016207445.1 Gemmatimonadota bacterium
GACCGAGAACGTACGCGCCCGGGCCGATGCCCGGCTGGAGGAGGCGCTGATGCGCCTGGGGGTGCGCGATCCCCGCGACTTCTGCCGCGAGCGGCTGCGCGCGCTCAAGGAGCGCGACGCTGCGGGGTACGAGCGGGCGCTGCGCTACTTCGAGGAAACGCTCGTGCCGCGCGTGGCGGAGGAGGCTTCCGATCCGCTCGCCGAGTGGATCCGCTACGGGCGGTTGCTGGGCGAGCTGCACGGCGGCGTGGGCCGAACGGTGGCCGTGGACGCGAGCGGGCGGGCGCGCCCGTACGGGAACGGGGACAGCGACGACCTGCTCGTGCTGTACCTGCCGGACGACCCCCGCGCGCCCGCGCTCGTCCTGTCCGCTCCGACCGGCCTCACGCCCGCGCAACAGGCCACGCTCGACCTGCTGGTGTACGGAAAGACGACCGTATGACGCGCCCTCGACTCGCTCGCTCGCTCGCTCGCGGTTTGGCGGCTCGCGTTTCGCATAGCTGCACGAAGGAGGTGAAGGGCAAATGGCTACGACCACCAAGGGCACGATCGCCATCCTGACCGGCGGCGGGGATGTCCCCGGACTCAACCCGGCGATCCGCGCGATCACGATCCGGGCAATTCGGGAGGGCTACCGCGTTCTCGGGATCCGCCGCGGCTGGGCCGGCCTGGTCGACCTGGTCCGCGACCCCGCGGCGGACAACTCCGACAACTACCGGGAGCTGACCGAATCCATCGTGAACCGGGCCGGCCGCACCGGCGGGACGTTTCTGCACACCTCGCGCACGCGCCCCAGCCACCTGCCGCGCGGCCGCGTGCCGGAGCATCTGGCCGACCGCTACACGGACGACATCAACGATATCACGCCCGAGATCCTCGAGAACCTGCAGTTTCTGGGTGTCGACTTCCTCATCCCGATCGGCGGCGACGACACGCTCAGCTACGCGGCGCGGCTCCACTCCCTGGGCGTGCCGATCGTGGCGGTGCCGAAGACGATGGACAACGACGTCCCCGGCACCGACTACTGCATCGGCTTCAGCACGTGCGTCACCCGCACGATCGAGCTGACGCACGCACTGCGCACCTCGGCAGGGTCGCACGAGCGGTTTCTGGTCATCGAGGTGTTCGGTCGCTACGCCGGGTTCACCGCGCTCCTGCCGACCATGGCGGGCGCGGCCGACCGCTGCGTGATTCCGGAGTACCCGTTCGAGATCGAGCACCTCACCGAGCTGCTGGTCTACGATCGCAACCGCAACCCCAGCAAGTACGCGGTCGTGCTCGTCTCCGAAGGCGCGACCTTGACCGAGCACGAGGGCATGGTCTACGAGGGCGAGGAGACGGATCAGTACGGGCACCGCAAGCTGGGCGGGATCGGCGACAAGATCGCGGCCGCGCTCAAGGAGCTATCCCCGAAATACAACAACGGACGGCGCATCGATGTGGTGAATCAGCGGCTGGGTTACCTGGTCCGCTCGGGTGACCCCGACGCCATGGATTCGATCGTGCCCATGGCATTCGGCAACCTCGCGCTCGATCTGTTGCTGGATGAACAGCACGGCCGGATGGTGAGCATCCACCACGGGCACTACGATAGTGTGCCGATCGATGCCGTGATGGGGGAGAAGAAGTTCGTCGCCGTGAAGAGATACTACAACACGGAGCGGCTGCGCCCGATCTATCACAGCTTCAACGGCATGCCGCTCTTCGTGATGACCGCCGAGGGAACCTGGGGCCCCGAGCGAGCGGCCGATTAGCCTGGCTTACCCCTTCGCCATGCTGTCCAGGAACTCCTTGTTGGTCTTGGTGCGGCGCATGCGATCGAGCAGGAACTCGAGCGCCTCCGCCGGCGGCATGTCCGCCAGGAAGTTGCGCAGCAGGTAGACGCGGTTGAGCTCGGTCTCGTCCAGCAGCAGGTCTTCCTTGCGCGTGCCCGACCGGTTGATGTCGACGGCGGGGAAGATGCGCTTGTCGGCAATGTGCCGGTCCAGCACGACCTCCATGTTGCCCGTGCCCTTGAACTCCTCGAAGATCACCTCGTCCATGCGCGAGCCCGTCTCGATGAGCGCCGTGGCGATGATGGTGAGCGAGCCGCCGCCCTCGATGTTGCGGGCGGCGCCGAAGAAGCGCTTGGGCTTGTGCAGCGCGTGGGCGTCCACGCCGCCCGACAGGATCTTGCCGGAGTGTGGCACGGTCACGTTGTAGGCGCGGGCCAGGCGGGTGATCGAGTCGAGCAGGATCACGACATCGCGACTGTGCTCGACGAGCCGCTTCGCCTTCTCGATCACCATCTCGGCCACCTGCGTGTGCCGGTCCGCGGGCTCGTCGAACGTGGAGGAGATGACCTCGGCGTTGACGTGCTCCTCCATGTCGGTGACCTCCTCGGGCCGCTCGTCGATGAGGAGGACGATCAGGTGGATCTCGGGAAGGTTCTCGAGGATGGAGTTGGCGATCTTCTGCATCAGGATGGTCTTGCCCGCCTTGGGCGGTGACACGATCAGGCCGCGCTGCCCCTTCCCGATCGGCACGGCCAGGTCCATCAGCCGCATGGACAGGTCGCCCGTCTTGTTCTCCAGCCGGACGCGATCTTCCGGATAGCGCGGCCTCAGGTTGTCGAACGCGATGCGGTGCTTCGCCTTCTCGGGGTCGTCCCCGTTGACCGACTCGACCTTCAGCAACGCCAGGTAGCGCTCGCCCTCCTTGGGTGGCCGCACCTGCCCCAGGACGGTGTCGCCCGTGCGCAGGTCGAAGCGCTTGATCTGCGAGGGGCTGACGTAGATGTCATCGGGACCGTACAGGTAGTTCCAGTCCTGGGACCGCAGGAAGCCGTAACCCTCGGGCAGGATCTCCAGCACGCCCTCGCCCCGCAGGACCACGTCGCTGTCCAGCAGGTTTTGCTCGATGCGGAAGATCAGGTCCTGCTTCCGCAGGCCCGAGTAGTTCGAGATGTTGAGCTCCTCCGCCATCTCGTGCAGCTCTGCGATCGACTTGCTCTTCAGCTCGGCGATATCCACGAATTCACTCCCCACGTGTACGAGAGTAGAATGGCCAGCAGGCCGCATGGGCCCGCCCAGACGCCTAGACTCTCAGGGTGATTCGAAACGAAATCGATTAGACCGGATCTGGCCGGTGAGGCTTGCGCCCCCCGCAACGGAAGGTCCCGTGTCGCGGAATTATGGGCGTATTTTAGCACAGGTGACCCCACCGGTCAAGGGGGAAGCCGCGCCCGGAGCGGAGCGTCCCGCCTAGGCGGGGCCGTCGTCTGTTTCTGGGAATTCCGCTCTGCGCGGGAGCCGTAACGACGTGAACCAGGCGTTGTGGGCGCGGGAGGCATGCAAGTTCCATACTCGGGACGGCCGTCCGCAGCTCCTGTCGCGACGGGTTGCCCGGAGCTCGGCAGGGGTTTCAGCCGGGCCGCGGGCGCCAAACGCCGCAGCTTGACAACGGGGGCCGCTCCGAAAAATTTACAAATCCTGTTGCCAAAAAATCGACGGGAGCGGCCGGGAGGTGGGAATGGCACGCCACAACCGGGAAGAGCGCGGGTCGGACCAGCGGGGCTTCGACTATACGATCAGCTATCAGCCGGACTGGCTGCGGCTGATCAAGGTCACGCGCACGCTGGAAAGCGGGCGTCAGTCGACCAAGACGTTGTTCCGCAATCCGACCCGGCGCGAGCAGTCTCCCGGTACGCGCGTGCGCACGCGCATCACGTCCACCGAGCAGAGGCTGGATTTCGAGATCGTGGTGAACGACCCCCGCCAGGTGGTCAGGCGGGTGATCGTCGAAACCGCGGTGCCGGGCGTCTCCGGCGAGGCCGGAAAGGTGGTCTTCTCCGTGGACGATGAGAATCCGCCCGCCAGCGGCCGCTGACGTCACCTGCCCTGCGGGATCGGGATCGGCATCGGGATCGGGATCGGGATCGGGATCGGGTCTAGAAGAAGAACCGCCGCGGATTCTGCTTCGTTTCCAGCACGAGCGAATCGAGCTGAGCGCGCGCGCCGTTCAGCGCTTTCTGGAATGCGGAGTCCGCGGCCATGCGGCCCACGAGGCCCACGGGCGCGCGCAGCGCCGTCTGAAGCCGGACCACCTGCTGCTGCAGGCGTGCTACTCGCCGCTGCAGCCCTGCGAAAGCGGCGCGCAGCGAAGCGGAATCGCCGTCGAAGCGCTCCTGTGCGTCCTGTAGCGCCGCCTCCAGCTCCTCGAGCCGCTCGCCGGCGCGCGCCAGCGATGCCTTCCAGGTGCTATCCCGGAGCGCCGCGATGCCGCCGCCTCGCTCGAGGCTCACGCTCAGTGCCGCGAATTCCGCCTGCACGCCGGCGAGTGCAGCGCCCGTGCGCCGGAGGGCCGGCGCTCGCTCTTCGATGCGGTGGCCGAGCTCGCGCGCCGAGGCGAGCATGGTATCCAGCGCGGCCCCGGCGCGCCGGCCGCTCGCGACCACCTCAGCCAGCACGATCTTGCGTGCGGCATGCAACGTGTCGCCGGGCGGGAGCAGCGGTGCGGAGGGGCTGCCGGGGATCACGTCGACGACCGGCTCGGCGATGAGCCGCGGGGCGGTCAGGCGCACGCGGCTGTCGCGCCGGATCTGCGCGCGGATCTCCGTGGGCAGCTCGAGCACGGCGAGTACGCGCGCGGTCGTGTCGCCGGCCGGCGGCAGCATATTCACCTCGACGACGCGGCCCACCGCGTGTCCCGCCAGCCAGACTTCAGCGCCCGCGCGCAGCCTGGGCGCCTCCGGGAACAGTGCCAGTACGTGGTAGTCGTCGCGGAGTGCGTACTTCAGATCATCGAGAAAGAAAATGAGCAGGCCCAGCGCGGCGAGGCCGAGGAGCAGGAGTGCGCCGATGGTGATGCGGCGGCCCTGGCGGCGTCCGGCGCGCATACTAACTTAGCGCCGCCGCCGGCGCGGCCGCGCGGCTGTGCGTTCCCCGACCCGAGCCATGCTGCGACTCGGCCACATTGATTTCAGCAACTGTTTTCCCGTGCACGCGCTGCTGCTGGAGCGCGGCGCGCCCGCGGGCATCGTGCTGTCCAGCGGCACGCCCGCCGAGCTGAACGCGGAGCTCGCGGCCGGACGGGTGGACGTCGCGCCCGCGTCCAGCATCGAGTACGCGCGGCACGCCGAGCGCTACCGGCTTTTCCCCGACCTGGCGATCGGCTCGCGCGGCCCGGTGGGCAGCATCGTGCTCGAGAGCGCGCGGCGAGTGGACGAGCTGGACGAGCAAGTGGTGGCGCTGCCGACCGCATCCGCGACTTCCGTCGTGCTGCTCCGGCTGCTGCTGGAGCGACGGGCAGATCTGCGCCCCCGTTACGTCTGGTACGACCAGACGCGCACGCCGGACCCGCTGGCGGAGGGCGCGAGCGCCGCGCTCTGGATCGGCGACGTCGCCCTGAGACGGCCGGAGCGGAACGAACGGTTCTTCGTGGACCTGGGCCAGGCGTGGCGCGAGTGGACCGGCCTGCCCTTCGCGTACGCGGTATGGCAGACGAGCGCGGGTCCCGAACGGGATGCCGAGCTGTGCGCGCTGCAGCGCGCGCTGCTGGCCTCGCGCGCGTACTTCGAGACGAGCGCCGCCGCCCTGGCCGAGCGCCACGCCGCGCACTTCGGCCTCGATCCGGCGAGACTGCTCGAGTACTGGCGGTCGCTGGATTACACGCTCGGCGAGGACATGCTGCGCGGGCTCGTGCATTTCTATCGCCTGGCCGCGGAGCTGGGCGAGGCGCCCGGCGTGCCCGCGTTGCGCTGGATTCCGACTAGCTGACGCGCGGGCCGCCCTCCACCGGTGGCCCGCCTTCTCCCTCGTAATCCGATACGGGTTCCGCCGCGCCCAGCTGCGGGCGCTCGCCCATGCTGCCGCCGAGCACGGAGCCGCCCTGGGTGCGCTGGTCGGGGAAGTGGTGCAACGCATCCGGCCCCAGCTCCGCCGCGACAGACAGGTCCGCCGCGCGGTAGCGCTCGTACCCGCTCCGGATGATGTCCTGAACCTGATCCCATGCCGCGGCCGGCCCCATCCCCTCCCAGCTTTGCCGCAGGTACTGCTCGACCTCGTGGAACGGCCGATCCGCGAAGCGGTCCCGACTGTCCAGCCCGTGCCGGAACGCCAGCTCGACCTGCTCCTCGGTCAGGTGGCGTGCCTCCGCCCAGCGCTGCTGGAAGTGCGGATCGTCCGTGTCGTCGAAGCGCAGGCCGCGCCGTTCCTTACCCGCCATCCGAGCCTCCTGGGCCACCGGCTGCACCGGCCTAATGCAAGCGCCGGGCCCGGCGTTGCGCGACCACGCCACATCCTCCGGTACCCGCAGCCAAACCGCGAGCGCGGGGAGACCCGCTCGCGCGGCCAGCCTCCAGCCGGACCCTGTCCGGCGCGACGATCCGGCGAAAATTCCGCCGCGCATAACTGCTCTTCCCCGAGCCGGGCAACCCGACGAGAACCACGAGCATGCGTGCCTCCGGGGTGGACAGAAATGCCCGAAATGCAGTATGTTATGCCCCATGAGCCAGGCCTGGAGCGCGCCGCTGGCGGCGGTCGGTCGGACGGCGCTGAGTACGCTCGCCGGGTTCGGCCGCTTCGGCGAATTCGGCGCGAGCGTGGCCCGGTCGTTCCGCGATACCTCGACCTGGCTCCGGCTGGTCGCGCTCCAGATGGCGCGGCTGGGTGTGGAGTCCCTTCCGATCGCCCTCTTCATCGCCGCCTTCACCGGCATCGTGCTCGCGCTGCAGGCGTCGTACACCTTCACGGGCGCGGTGCCGCTGTACTTCGTCGGCACGCTGGTGGGGAAGACGATGATCCTGGAGCTGGGTCCGGTGCTGACGGGTCTGGCGCTGGCGGGTCGGGTCGGGGCGAACATCGCGGCCGAGCTGGGCACCATGAAGGTGACCGAGCAGGTCGACGCGCTGGAGACTCTGGCGTACGATCCGGTCGCGTATCTGGTGGTGCCACGGTTGATCGCGGGCGTGGTCATGTTCCCGGTCGTGGTGGCGTTCGCGGACGCGGTCGGCATCGTGTCCGGGTGGATCACGGCGATCAACATGCTGGACATGTCCACGGCGGAGTTCGTGCGCGGGCTCCGTCTGTTCTTCCTGCCCTTCGACGTCCACTACTCCCTCATCAAGGCGGCTTCCTTCGGCCTCGCCGTCACCGCCATGGGGTGCTACTTCGGCTTCACCACGGCGGGGGGTGCGGAGGCGGTCGGCCGGTCCACCACCCGGGCGGTCGTCGTGAGCAGCATGCTGATCCTGGTCCTGGACGCGTTCTGGGCCGCCACGCTGCTATGAGTATCGAGCTGCGCGACGTGCACAAGGCGTTCGGCGAACGCGTCATCCTGGAGGGCGTGACGCTGGAGGTGCGCGAGGGCGAGACCATGGCGGTCATCGGCTACTCGGGCGTGGGCAAGTCCGTCATGCTCAAGACCATCGTGGGGCTGCTCGAGCCGGATCAGGGAACGGCCTGGGTCGACGGGCAGGATGTGGGCAGCCTGGCGCGCGAGCAGCTCTACGAGCTGCGCCGCAAGGTCGGCTACGTCTTCCAGTTCGCGGCGCTGTTCGATTCCATGACCGTGGCGGAGAACGTGGCCATGGGACTGCGGCGCATCCGCGGCATGGGCGAGCAGGAGATCGAGGCGCGCATCGCCGAGGCGCTGCGGCTGGTCGAGCTGGAAGGGTTCCAGGACCGCTATCCGTCTCAGGTTTCGGGCGGGCAGCGCAAGCGCGTGGGGCTCGCGCGCGCCATCGCGACCCGCCCGAAGTACCTGCTCTACGACGAGCCGACCACGGGCCTGGATCCGGTGACCACGGCGGTCATCGACCGGCTCGTGCTCAAGCTGGAACAGGAGCTGGGCGTGACCAGCATCGTGATCACGCACAACATGGAGAGCGCGTACCGCGTCGCGCGACGCATCGCGATGCTGTACCAGGGCCGGATCCGCTTCGTCGGCACGCCGGACGAGATCAAGCAGACCACGGACCGGGTCGTGCGGGCATTCATCGAGGGCCGGCCGGAGCTGGCGCAGGAGGCGGCGGCGTGAAGCGGACGAACGAGATCGTCGTCGGCGCGGTCATCGTGCTCGGCATCGCCCTGCTCATCTTCGGCACGCTCTGGCTGCAGGGCGTGGGATTCGGCCGGGAAGAGGTGGTCACCCAGGCCCGCTTCCGCGAGGTGGGCCAGCTCCTGCACGGCAACGCGGTCAAGCTGCGCGGCGTGCCCATCGGCCGGGTGGAGGATATCTATCTGGAGTCGGGCGGGGAGTGGGTGATCGTCGCCATGAAGATCGAGAGCGACGTCGTGCTTCCCGTCGATCCGGTCGTGCTGCTCGCGCCCGAGTCGATGTTCGGCGACTGGCAGGCGGAGATCTTCCCGCGCAGCCGGTATCCGCTCTACGACTACTCCGAGTCGACGGACCCGCAGGTGATCCCCGGCTACGCCCTGCCCGACATCTCGCGCCTCACGGCGGTCGCGGACCAGATCGCGGGGAACCTGGCGGTGCTGACGGAGCGGGTGGAGATCGCGTTCACCGAGGAGACCGCGCTGAACGTGCGCCGCGCGATCGAGAACATCCAGGAAGTGAGCGAGCAGCTCACGGGGCTGGTCGACAAGCAGCAGCGCACGATGGACCAGGTCGCGGCCAACCTCGAGACCACGACCAGGACGCTGGGCGAGGCGGCCGAGACGGTGCGGCGCGCCTTCGCGCAGGTAGAGGCCGCCATCTCGCACGGCGAGCTGGCCGCGATCATCGACGACGTGCAGCGGACGACGGCGCAGCTCGACTCCCTCAGCAATGTCATGACCGCGGCGAGCCAGGATTTCCGCTCCACGGTCCAGCGTGCGGACAGCACTTTCCGCATCGTACACTCGATCGCGACCGCGGTGCGCTCGGGTGAGGGAACGGCGGGTCGCCTGCTCCAGGACACCACGTTGTACAGCGAGCTGCGCCAGACCAACGCGCTGGTGCGCGCGCTGGTGGAGGACTTCCAGAAGAACCCGAGGAAGTACATTAATTTGAGCATCTTCTAGCCCGAGGCTTGCAGCGCTGACCCGTCCATGGCGCTGATCGTACAGAAATACGGCGGGACTTCGGTCGGCACGCCGGCGCGGATCCAGCGGGTCGCGGATCGGGTTGCGCGCGAGCGGCGGGCGGGCCATGAGCTGGTGGTGGTCGTGTCCGCGATGGCCGATACGACGGACGAGCTGCTCGCGCTGGCGGAGCGGATCTCGGCCGAGCCACGGCGCCGCCATCCGCGCGAGCTGGACATGCTGCTCACGGCGGGGGAGCGGATCGCGATGGCGCTGCTGGCCATGGCGATCCGCGACCGGGATGTCGAGGCGATCAGCCTGACCGGCTCGCAGGCCGCGATCATCACGGACAACGTGCACACGGGCGCGCGCATCGAGGAGGTGCGCGCGACGCGCGTGCGCGAGGAGCTGAAGCGCGGCCGCGTCGTCATCGTGGCGGGGTTCCAGGGGGTGAGCCGCGAGCGGGAGGTGACGACCCTGGGGCGGGGCGGCTCCGACACCACCGCCGTCGCACTCGCGGCCGCGCTCGGCGCCGAGCGCTGCGACATCTTCACCGACGTGGACGGGGTCTACACGGCGGACCCCCGGCGCGTGCCGAGCGCGCGCCGCATTCCGCTCATCGATTTCCAGGAAATGGTGGAGCTCGCGACGTCCGGGGCGCAGGTGCTGCACCCGCGGGCAGTGGAGATCGGCGCGCGCTTCCACGTGCCGATCCGCGTGCTCTCGTCCTTTCGGGACGACGACGGAGGTGGTACCCTCATCACCCGCAAGGAGCACGGGATGGAACACCTGGCGCTCACGGGGCTGGCCTCGGAGTCCGGCCACGTGCGACTGGTCCTGCGCGGTCTGCCGGTCGGCATGGGGGCGACGGCGGAGGTGCTGACCCGGCTCGCCGACGCGGGCGTGAGCGTCGACATCGTGGAGCAGGCGGACCGTGCGGACGGGCGGCGGCAGCTCCAGATCACGGTGCGGGAGGACGCGTTGGCCGAGGCGAAGCAGATCTGCGAACGGTTGATCGCCGACCTGGAGGGCGAGCGGCTGGAAGTGCAGCCGGGGCTCGCGCGCATCGCGCTGGTCGGGAGCGGCATGCACGACCGGCCGGGCGTGTACGCGCAGATCTTCCGGGCCTTGATCGCTGCGGGCATCGAGGTGCACGCGCTCTCGGCGTCGGCCATCTCGATCGCGGTGCTGGTCGATGCCGAGCGGGAGCAGGAAGCGCTGCGTGTGCTGCACCATGCCTTCGGGCTCGGGGAGGAGCAGCCGTGAGGCTCGCGGTGCTGGGCGCGACCGGCGCGGTCGGTCGGACCATGCTGCGCGTGCTGGAGGAGCGCCGTTTCCCGGCGGACGCGCTGGTGCCGCTCGCTTCGCCCCGCTCGCGTGGGGCGAAGCTCGTCTGGCGCGGCCGGGAATGGCGAGTGGAGGCGCCGGAGCCCGGCGTGTTTCGGGGGTGCGACGTGGCCCTCTTCTCCGCCGGGGGCGAGCGCAGCCGGGAGTGGGCGCCGCGTGCCGCGGACGAAGGCGCCGTGGTCGTGGACAACTCGTCGGCGTGGCGGCTGGACCCGGGAGTGCCGCTGGTCGTGCCCGAGGTCAACGCGGCGCGCATCCGGGAGCGGCCGCGCAACATCGTCGCGAATCCGAACTGCGCCGCGATCCAGCTCGTGGTCGCGCTGGAAGCGATTCGCCGGGCGGCCGGGCTGCGCCGCGTCCTGGCGACGACCTTCCAATCGGTCTCCGGCGCCGGCCAGAAGGGGATCGCCGCGCTGGAGGCGGAGCTGGCGGGCGCTCAGGCCCAGGGATCGCCCTTCGCGGCCGCGATCGCGGGGAATGTGATCCCCTGCATCGGCCCGCGGCGCGAGTCCGGGTGGAACGAAGAGGAGCAGAAGATCCGCAACGAGAGCCGGAAGATCCTGGGTCTCCCGGGGCTGGCGGTGGCGGCCACGTGCGTGCGCGTGCCGGTCCGGATCGGGCACTCGATCGCGGCTACGGTCGAGACGGAGCAGCCGCTGCCGCTCGAGGCGGCGCGCGCGGCGCTGCGGGCCATGCCCGGCCTCGAGCTGGTGGAAGGGGCGCACGATCCGCTGCCGCGGGATGTCGCGGGCCTGGACGTCATCCGCGTCGGCCGGTTGCGCGCCGACCCCGATCTGCCCAACGTCCTGCACTTCTGGGTGGTGGCGGACAACCTCCGCAAGGGTGCGGCGACCAACGCCGTGCAGATCGCCGAGCAGATCCTGCGTGAGTGAACGGAGCGGCCGCCGCGGCCGGGACGGCCGGAATCGCGACGGCGCCGGAGCGCGCGGCGCACGCGTCGAGATGAGCGCGGGCGGCGTCGTTTACCGTGCGGGCAGGGAGCCGCTCTTCCTGCTGATCCGGGATCCCTACCAGAACTGGGGCCTACCGAAGGGACACATCGAGCCGGACGAGACGCCGGAACAGGCCGCGCTGCGCGAGGTCGCGGAGGAGACGGGCCTCGCCGACCTGCGGCCGCGCGGTGAGCTCCCGACCATCGACTGGTTCTTTCGCGACCGCGGCCGCCTCGTACACAAGTACTGTCATTTCTTCCTCCTGGAGTCGCGCCGGGGCGAGGCGAAGCCGCAGGTGGACGAGGGCATCTCCGACTGCCTGTGGCTGCCGCTGCCGGCCGCACTCGAGAAGATCAGCTACGGCAACGCGCGCGAGGTGCTGCGAGCGGCCGGGCGGCGAGTGAGGAAGCGGGCGGGACGGGAGCGCTGACCCGCATGGACCCGAAATCGGAGAGCGGCGCCTGGCGCGTGGTCTACGGCGTGGCCGTACTCCTGGTGCTGGCGTGGTTCCTCTTCAGCATCCGTCCGGTCCTCTCGCCCGTCGTGCTCTTCCTGGTCTTGCTGCTCCTGCTCCGGCCCTACGCCGGCACCCGACTGTACGTACAGGTCGTCAGCGCCGCGGCGCTGCTCGTTTTCCTCTGGCTGCTCGAGACCACCGGCTCGCTGCTCGCACCCTTCATCCTCGGGCTGGTGCTCGCCTACATCCTGAATCCGGCCGTGCAGGCGCTCGAGCGCCGCCGCGTGCCCCGCTGGGGCGGGATCCTGCTGCTCGCGCTGCCGGCGCTCGCACTGGTCGCGCTCGCCGTCATCTTCGGCATCCCCGCGCTCGCGCGGCAGCTCGAGCAGTTGATCCAGTCCACGCCGGCGCTGGTGCAGCGCGTCCTGGGCTGGCTGGAGCGCACCCGCGCCGGGCTGCTGCGGCTGGACCTGCCGCTGGTGCAGGAGGAGGTGATCGAGCAGCAGCTGCGGGCGCTCGAGCCGGAGCGCGTGGTCGCGTATCTCCAGGCGAGGCAGGAGCAGATCGCGCGCTGGCTGTGGCGGGCGGTGCTCGGCGTGGGCAAGGGCGTGGGGTTCGTCCTCACCTTGATCGGCTATCTCGTGCTCACGCCCGTGCTGATGTTCTACCTGCTGCGCGACTGGCACGGCATCACCGGCTGGCTGCAGAGTCTGATGCCGGAGCGGAAGCGGGAGGAGTGGCTGGGCTTCGTGCGGGAGTACGACACGCTGCTCGCCCGCTATTTCCGCGGGCAGGTGCTCGAGGCGATCGTCGTCGGCGTGCTGACCTGGCTCGGGCTGTTCCTGCTCGGCTTCCCATACTCCGGGCTCGTGGGCGCGGTCGCGGGCGTCTTCAACCTGGTGCCGTACCTCGGGCTGCTGGTCAGCCTGGTGCCGGCGGTCATCATCTCGCTCTTGAGTGGCAACGTGCTGACCTCGCTGCTCAAGGTGGCGATCGTGTTCTTCATCGTGCAGCTGCTGGACGGCACGGTGACGGGACCGCGCATCGTGGGCGGGTCGGTCGGGCTGCACCCGGTCTGGATCATGCTCGCCCTGGCGCTGGGCGCCTCGTTCTTCGGGTTCGTCGGCCTGCTGCTCGCGGTGCCCGCCGCGCTCCTCATCAAGCTGCTCCTGCGTGCCGGCATTCAGCGCTACCGGAGCTCCGCCGTCTACTCGGGGCCACTGGAGGTGGAGGACGTGTAGCGGCGCCCGGGACACACCCGGCACCTGAGGTGTAGAACCCCCGGGCGTCCGATGCCGCCGGCTGCCGGAATATACCGCTTGCACCCGAGAGGCGGGACGCCGGAGGCAGAGACGGGCAATGCGTGTATTGTCGTGGCCGAACGCGATCTCGGCGCTGCGCCTGCCGCTGGCCGCGGCCTTCGTCGCAACGGAGGCGTACCTGACCCGAGGGATGATCCTGGCGGCCGGCGCGCTCTCCGATTGGCTCGACGGCTGGCTGGCCCGCCGGCTGCGACAGGAGACGCCCAGCGGCGAGGTGGTGGATCCCATCGCGGACAAGATCTTCCTGTTCGCCGCGCTCGGGAGCTTCGCGCTGAGCGGACGACTGGAGCTGTGGCAGCTCCTCCTCCTGCTGGTACGTGACCTGTTCACGACCGCCGCCTCCGTCGCGGCGCTCGCCCTCGGCCTGCCCATCCGATTCCGCTCCCGCTTTGGCGGCAAGCTGGTCACGACGCTCCAGATCCTGGCCGTGGCCGTCCTGATGCTGCAGCCGGAGCTGGTCGTGGCGGTGGTCGCGGCGGCGGCCGTCGCCACGGTGTACGCGGTGGTGGACTACACGCTGGCGGGCGCGCGCTCCTTGCGCCGCCCCGAGCACGCCCGCTAGCATGGCGGCCCCGATAGCGAGACTGGAGTCACGTTGAAGCCTGCGGATCCCAGAGACATCACCATCATCGGCGGCGGGCCGGTCGGCCTGTTCGCCGCCTTCTACGCCGGGATGCGGGGCGTGAGTTGCCGCATCGTCGACTCGCTGCCCGAGCTGGGCGGCCAGTTGACCGCGCTCTATCCCGAGAAGTACGTCTACGATGTGGGCGGCTTTGCCAGGATCAGCGCGCGCGATCTCGCGCGCAACATGATCGAGCAGGGACTCCAGTTCGGCGCCGAGGTGCGGCTGGAGGAGCAGGTCCAGGACCTGATTCGCGAAGACAGCGGCTTTACCCTCACCACGGATTTGGGGCGCTATCCGACACGCGCCGTGGTCATCGCCGGCGGCAAAGGCGCGTTCGCGCCGCGCTACCTCGAGTGCCCCGGCTACGACCGCCTGCTCGGCCGGGGCGTCTCCTACCACGTGAAGGATCCCGCGCTCTATCAAGGCAAGAGCATCCTGGTGGTGGGGGGCGGCGACTCGGCCGTGGACTGGGCGCTCAGCCTGAAGGACCACACGCGGCGGCTGATCCTCATCCACCGGCGGGAAGGCTTCCGCGCGCATGCCCACTCGATGGCGTTGTTGCAGCGCGCGGTCGAAGCCGGGACCGTCGAGCTGCTCACGCACAAGGAGGTGCGGGAGATCCACGGCGGCGATTGCGTCACAGCCGTCACGATCTTCGACAACCGCACCAACGAGGAGATGAGGTTCGAGATCGACGTCGTGCTCGCGCTCATCGGCTTCAAGCCGGATCTCGGTCCCATGGCGCGCTGGGGGCTCGAGCTGCAGAAGAACTCGATCAAGGTCGGCCCCGCCATGCAGACGAACATCACCGGGGTCTACGCGGTCGGCGACATCTGCACCTACGAGGGCAAGCTCGAGCTGATCGCGACCGGCTTCGGTGAAGCCTGCATCGCCGTCAACCATGCCGTACACGCCATCAACCCCGCCGCACGCTACAACCCCGGGCATTCCACGAACCTGAAGATCTTCAAGGATCGGGAGGCGGCGGAATCCGCCGCCGGCGTGGCCGCCGCCGACTGAGCGCGGAGCTACCTGGCCAAGCCGGTCGAGCCGCGCAGGGTCGTGGCAGTGGTGGAGCGGTTCCTCGGTTCTCCGGGAGCAGGCGCCGGGATGCGCTGAGCCGCGCTGGCGCGGCGGGCCGTGAAGTACAGGTACGCGCCCAGCACCAGCAGCAGGAACGCGGCCTGCGCGGCGAGGCTCTCGGCGAGCGGGTAGGTCCCGAGCAGCTGGCGCAGCGCGGCGTGATCGGGGAACCACGGGAGCGGCCGCGGCGTGAAGACGCCGGCTTCCTGCAGGTTGTAGAGGCTCTTGCCGACGAAGCCGAACGCCAGGTAGAGCAGGAGCGCGTTGGTCGCGGCGAAGACCTGACGCAGCGGCAGCTTCAGACCGAGCCGGATGATGACGACGCCGAGCCCGCCGATCACGAGAGCGCCCGGGATCGCGCCGGCCAGCACGGCGCCGGCGCCGCTGTCGAAGAGCAGGGCCTGGTAGAAGAGCACGGTCTCGAAGCCTTCGCGGTAGACCGCCGCGAAGGCGAGGCCCGCCATGGCGAGCGCCGAGCCGGTGGAGAGGGCGTGGCCGAGCCGCTCCTGCAGGTAAGCCTTCCAGTCGTGGAGGTAGGTCTTCTGGAAAAGCCAGTGTGACACGTACAGCAGCACCGCCACCGCGACCAGCCCCGTGATTCCCTCGATCAGCTCGCGGCTGCCGCCATCGATCGGCAGCAGCGTGCGCGCCAGCAGCCACGTGACCAGACTCGCAGCCACGCCGAACGCGGCGCCTGCGTAGATCTGCCGGTGGTGGCGGCGCTGCGCGCCGATCGCGCCCAGATACGCGAGCAGCGCGGCGATCAGCAGCACCGCCTCCAGCCCCTCGCGCGTCAGGATCACGAACGAGTTGACGGCGCCGAACCAGAAGGTCGTGTTCGCCCCCAGTTCCGCATCGGCGCCGAGGAATTCCCGGCGCAGCGCGGTGAAGGAAGCGGCGACCGCGGCCGCCGCCGCCCGCCCGTCGAGCTGCGGCCGCAGCGTGAAATGGATGAGCTGCTCGATGCGATCGACCCGGGCCTGCTCCAGACGCGCCTCGATCGGCTCGAAGCGATCGAGGTAGAGCGCGTTGAGCCGGCCGAGCGCGCGCTCCGCCTCACCCGACGCATACGCCGACTCCACTTCGTCGAGTTGCGCCAGGATGCCCGCGATCTCCTCCGTGCGCGCGCGCGCGCGACCGCCCGGACCGGCCGGCGGATCGATCGCCGCCGCCGCGGCGGCGACCGCGCCGCCTTCGCCCGCGGCAGCCCTTCCCGGACCCGGTGGCGCGCCCGCGGCCCGCGCGGCCCGCTCGACAGCCGTGAGCTGCGCGTCCAGCGCCTCGACCGCCGCGCGCACGCGTGCCGAGTCCGGCGGCGGCGGGCCCACCAGCAGCCGCATCAGCTCGTGAAAGCGCTGCTCTGCCTCCTGGACTGCCTCCCCCAACCTCACGTCCGACGACAGACGGCCGCGCGGGCCGTAGTACAGCTCGATGTACTCCTGTCGCGATACGTACAGGTCCAGCGCGCGCCGCTGCGCGGCCGCAGCATCGCGCACGACCGCCGCGGGAAGAGATGCGATCCCGCGCCGGATGTCCGTGATCCAGTCGGAAAGTCCGCCCGCGGGCGTGCCCGGAACCGGTGCGCTCGCGCCGGCGACGGAGGGCGCCCCGGGGGCGGCCCCCGCCGAAGACGGCGGCGACGACGGCGTCGCCTCAACCTCCCTGGCCCCGCGAGACGCTGCCCGCTCGCCACACCCCGCGATCGCACACGCCAGCAGCAGGATCGCTGCCGCCGGCCAGCGTAAGTTCCGCGTTCCCATGCGTTGCCTGTGTTAGTTGAGATTCATTCTCAGGCAAGGTAGCGCGGGACGTCCGGGTGGGGCAAGAGCGTGGGCTGGTTGGGACCGGGTACGGGAACGGGAACGGGTACGGGAGAGAGTTTACCAGGCGACCCAGCGTTCGATGGCGCTGAGGGAGGCGGCGCAGGCGGCGTCCTCGACGGAGCGATCGACGGCGGCGATGCCGGCGAGGCGGGAGACGTAGCGGGTAGTGGCGGCCTCGACGGAGAGCGCGACGTAGCGGCGGCCGAACAGCTCGACCATGGCGGCTCCCTCGAGCCCGAGGCTGATGGCGTCGCTGGCCTGCTCGGCGGCCAGCAGCGTGGCGCGCGCGGCGGCCCGCGCGCGTCCGGCTTCGGTGTCGAGCTCGCGGGCCTCACCCGTGAACTGGTCGCCCAGGCGGGCGAGGTCGACGCGGCAGGTCACGTACTGCCCGCTGCGGTCCACGTGCAGCGAGTCCAGCACGAGGAAGCGTCCCTGCCAGAGCGGCCGCGGTTCCAGCTCGGGGATGTCGGCGGGCGCCGCCTCGGCCGGTGAGGGCTCGGCACGCGCCCGCTCGCTCGCTCGCTCGCTCGCTCGCTCGGCGCGCGTCCGTACTTCCGTCGCATCGAGCGTGGCGATCTGGATGGCGGCCTCGTCGAAGGCGAGGCCGCTGTTGCGCAGCGCTTCCCCGGCCGCGCGGCGGATCGTGGCGATCGAAGCGCCGGTCGCGGCCGCGATATAGACATCGCGTACCCGTTCGCCGCTGCCGAGCCAGACGGCCGCCGCCAGCACGCCGGGGATGCGCTCGATCTCCTGCGTGGCTTGATCCTCGAGGGGCTCGAGCGGCTCCGGGCCGGCGGGGAAGGGCGCGTTCAAGGCAGGGGGCGCGGTAGGCGTAGCGCGAAGTGGCGGACGCCGCCGACGACGGGTCCAGCGACGAGCTGCCCCCCGGATTGCATGGCGAGGCGGCGGACGTGCGGAAGCACGGCCGCGATGCCGGCCGCCAGATCGGTCGCCCGCTCGCTCGCTTGCTCGGGCTGAGCGCGCGCGCCGGCTGCGGCGGGCAGAGCCGCGCCGCTGTCCTGAAGCTCGATGACGGCGCGGTCGCCCTCGTAGCGCGCGGCGATGCAGAGCAAGCCGGCGGCGGGCGCGGATTCGACCATGCCACGCAGCAGCAGCTCGAGCGTCTGCTGCACGAGCGACGCCTCGGCCGCGGCCCAGATCGGCTCGCCCGTGGTCGGCATCGAAACGGCCAGCGTGAGGTTGCGGGCGTCCGCCAGCGGCCGCACCGTCTCGAGGCAGCGGTGCGCGCTCGCCACCAGGTCGACCGTGCCGGTGACCAGGTGCAGCCGGCCGGGTTCGCGCGAGACCAGGCGCTGCTCGAGCTCGCGGCAGCGCGCCTTCAGGCGCTCGAGCCGGTGAACGAGGGCGACGGCGGCGACGGCGCCACCCACGCCCGCCTGCGCGCCGGCCCCCGCCCGCCCGCCCCCTCGCTCGCTCGCTCGCTCGTCCTCCAGCCGTGGCTGCGCCACGTCGCCGGCCTGTGCCAGCCAGCGTTGAACCAGTCGAACGGTGCGCTGGATGCGCGGGGTGAGCGGTGGAGCCGCCGGACCGAGCGCCTCCAGGCCGCGCAGGAGCGACAGCAGTTCGTGCGCGAGGGCACGCGTGAGCTCGACGGATGCGGCGAACTTCCCGGAAGAGTGGGAGGCGTGGGCGGGTCGGGTCGAGGCGTCGTCGGCAGCGGGTCCACTGCGCGGCGCGGGATTCACGACGGGAGGTCGACCCAGCGGTTCGTGGCCTGGAGCGCGGCGAGGATCGCGCTCTCTTCCGGCGAGCGCGCGAAGAGCGCCGCACCCGTCAGCATGATCGCATCGCGCCCGCTGCGGCCATGCGCCGCCACGAGCACGTAGGTGCGGCCGTGCGCTTCCAGCAGGCACGTGCTCTCGAATCCCAGGTCCTGCTCCGGCAGCGCCTGCGAGAGCGCGGCGAAGATCGCGCGGGCCGCCGCCTCGATCCGCCCCTGGACCGTGTTCGGACCCGCGCCCGCCCCGACGAATTCCTGCTGCCCGCGCTGCAACGTGACCCGGCAGGTCGCTTCCTTGAGATCCTGGAAGCGGGCATCGAGTCCCGAGAAACTCAGGCGCTCCGCAGCGGCAGCCGCGGCGCGGCGGCTGCGCGCTCCGCGGACATCGCCGGCCGGCTCGGCGAGAGGCGCGAGCTGGGCCGAGCCGTTGCGCGGCGCGACGCGCAGCGCCGCGCCGCTCGGCCGGGACTCGGCGTCGGCGCGCATCTGTGCGACGCTCACGATGCGGCGGTCGATCTCGATGCCGAGCCCCGCACGCAGCGCCGACTCCACGTTGCGGACCACCTGCTTGGGCGGGATCTGCCCATCGGCCAGGATGTGGATCTCGCGCAAGCGGCCGCCGGCGCCGGCCACGATGCGCGCCGACACGACGCCCGCGAGCGATTCCAAGAGCCGCTCGATGCCCGAGTCGAAGGGTAAGGCGGAGGAAGGTAGAGCCATGGGTTCGTTTGCTTGCAAAGTTAAGCGGCAGCTCCGGCGCGCGCCAGAGAATTGCGCGCCGCGCGCGGGCCGCGCGCGGGCGAGAGCGGCGGCTCGTGTGGCGGAGGGCTTGCCAGGATGATTATGATTCGGAGCGGCAACTCGCACAGAAGGCGGCCATGAAGCCACGTAAGACCGAGACACTCGCGATCGTCGGATCGGGTTCGGCAGCCTGGACGGCGGCCATCTACGCCGCGCGCGCGAACCTCGACCCGGTCGTGTACGAGGGCGAGCCGATGGGCACCATGCTTCCCGGCGGCCAGCTCATGAACACGACCGAGGTCGAAAACTTTCCCGGGGTCCCCGAAGGGATCACCGGACCGGAGCTGATGGAGCGCATGAAGCAGCAGGCGCTCCGCTTCGGCGTGCGCGTCGTGTCCGAGAACGTCGCGAGCGTGGACCTGCGGCAGTACCCGTTCCTGCTCCGCCCGAACTACAGCGAGGAGATCGAGGCGCTGGCCGTGATCGTAGCCACCGGCGCATTCGCGCAGTGGCTGGGTGTGCCCAACGAGGACCGCCTCGCGCAGATGGGCGGCGGCGTGTCCGCCTGTGCCGTGTGTGACTCCGCGCTCCCCATCTACCGCAACCAGGTGCTGGCCGTCGTGGGCGGCGGCGATACGGCCATGGAGGAAGCGCTCTATACGACGAAGTTCTCCAGCGAGACAGTGATCATCCACCGCCGCGACCAGTTCCGGGCCTCGCGCGTCATGCAGGAGCGCGTGCTCAAGCACCCCAAGATCCGCGTGCTCTGGAACAAGCGGGTGGCCGAGGTGCTCGGCTACGACCACGTCACGGGCGTGCGCCTGGAGGACACGGGGACGGGTGAGGTGAGCGAGCTCGAGGTGGGAGGGCTCTTCATCGCCATCGGCCACAAGCCCAATACGGCGTTCCTGGAGGGACAGCTCGACCTGACGCCGCACGGCTACATCAGGGTGCAGCCGTGGCGGTGCGCGACCAGCATTCCCGGCGTGTTCGCCGCGGGCGACGTCATGGACGACTACTACCGGCAGGCGGTCACAGCCGCGGGCACCGGGTGTATGGCGGCGCTGGAAGCGGAGCGCTGGCTGGCACACCGCGGCGTGGGCGAAGCGCCGGTGCTGGAGACCGCGGAGGCGCCCGTGCCGGCGGGTGACGCCGACGAGAAGGCGGTTTAACGAAACATCGGGAACGGGTACCGGAAGTGGGAACGGGAACGGAGCGGCTGCGTTCCCGTTGGTGTTCCCGGCTGTTTGGCTAGAAGACCCTGCGCAATCCCTGCCACAGCCGCTCGAAGAACCGCTCGACGCCGGTCTCCGGGTGCAGCGGGCAGGTTTCGGCGGGCTCGGTGCCGGGGATGAAGTACTCCAGGCGCACCTGCTCGGGTGGGCAGTTGCCGGTTGCGATCATGCCGCTGGCCGTATCCACGGGCAGGCTCACGAGCGTTGGGGGCGGCAGCCAGTCGGGTGGTGTGGGCCGCTCCGCGTACACGCGCTTCATGAACTCGGCCCAGACGGGCGCGGCCAGGCGGCCGCCGCTGCTTCTGGGCGCGATCGGCTTGGGCCGGTCGAAGCCGAGCCAGACGCCGGCGACGAGGTCGGGCGTCATACCGACGAACCAGGCGTCCTTGTAGTCGTTGGTCGTGCCGGTCTTGCCGGCCGCGGGCACCATGAAGCCGCTGCGCCGGATCACGGCCGCGGTGCCGCGGTTCACGACCTCCTTCATCAGGCTGAGCGTGAGGTAGGCGACGCCTTCATCCAGCGCGTGCTGTGGCCGCGCCCTCGACTCCCACATCAGCTTCCCGCGCGCGTCCTCCACCCGTCGCACGAGTTGCGGCCGGACCCGGTAGCCGCCATTGCCGAAGGCGGCGAACGCGGCCACGAATTCGGCGGGGATGACGTCGGCCGCCCCGAGATAGATGGACGGGTAGGGCGGCATAGGCGTGGTGATGCCGAGCGTGCGCGCCAGCGCGATGACCCGTTCGGGGCCGACCTGGTCGCCGAGCCGCACGGCCGCGTAGTTGGACGAGAGCGCGAGTGCCGTCCGCAGCGAGAGCGTGGTGACCGAGTCCGACAGCGGCGCCTCGTCCTCCGGCTCCCAGTTCGCGCGCCCGACCGAGAGCACGACCGGAGTGGTCTCGACGCGGGTCGTGATCGGCAGCCCCTGCTGGAGCGCCGCCGCGTACACCAGCGGCTTGAACGCGGAGCCCGTCTGCCGCCGCGCCTGAAATGCCCGGTCGAACTGCGAGTGGGCGAAGTCGCGTCCGCCGACCAGCGCCTTGACCGCGCCCGTGTGCGGGTCCAGCGCGATCACCAGCCCCTGGAGGTAAGGGGATGCGCTGTCGCCCGCGGGCGCGAGCGGACCCGCCGGCGGCCGGGGATGGGGGTAGCGCCCGAGCTTACCCGCCTCGATCTGCTCGATGTGCGCGAGCAGCGCCGCCGCTGCCGCGCGCTGCATGGCCGGCTCGAGCGCCGTGTGCACGCGTAGCCCGCGCGTGTCCGCATCCGGGCCGAAGCGCTCGTGCAGCTCGCGCCGAATGGCGGCCACGAAGTAGGGCGCGGGCGCGGCCGCGTCCGCGGGCGGGGCCAGCCGGAGCGGCTCGGCCTTGGCGCGCTCGGCCTGCGCGGCCGTGATCACCTCCTCGCGCGCCATCACGTCCAGCACCACGTTGCGTCGCCGGATCGCCTTCAGCGCATGCTTGCGCGGGTTGTAACCCTCGGGGCTCTTCACCAGCCCGATCAGCAGCGCGGCCTCGGCCACACTCACCTGCGCCGCCGGCTTGCCGAAGTAGCCCTGCGCGGCGGCTTCCACGCCGTAGAAGCCGTCGCCCAGGTAGATCTGGTTGAGATACAGCTCGAGGATCTCCCGCTTGTTGAACTCGTCCTCGATCTGCGGCGCGAGGTACACCTCGCACAGCTTGCGCCGGACCTTGCTCGCGCGCGGCAGCTGCTCCGGGAATACGTTGCGCACGAGCTGCATCGGGATCGTGCTGGCGCCCTCCCGCAACGAGAGCGAGGTCAGGTCCCGCCACGCCGCGCGCGCCACGCCGCGCAGGTCGATCCCGCCGTGCTGCCAGAAGCGCCGGTCCTCGACCGCGACGAAGCCCTCGCGCAGCACGGCCGGGATCTCCTCCAGCCCGATCACGATGCGCCGCTGCGGCGAGAGGTCGGCGATCACGGAGCCGTCCGCCGCCAGCACACGGCTCGCCTGCGGCGGCCGGTAGTTCTTGAGTGCGGAGACGGACGGGCAACCATCCTGCGCGCCCGCGCGCGGCGTGCACGAGGCGATGAAGCCCGTGAGCAGGACCGGAATGACGACGACGCTCTTCCTCATCCCGGGCATATACACCGGCTAGCGCAACATCCTTCCGCCGTCTACCACGACGGCTTCGCCCGTGATGAAGTCACTTTCGACCAGGAAGAGGAGTGTGCGGGCCACGTCTTCGGGCGAGCCCAGGCGCTGGAGCGTGGTGCGCTCGCGCAGCTCCCGGACCTGCTCGTCCGTCATGGACTCCGGTGGCAGCACCGTGCCGGGAATGATGCAGTTCGCACGAATGTCGGGGGCGAGCGCGCGCGCGAGCACGCGCGTGAGGTGGAGCAGGCCGGCCTTCGAGACGCTGTGGTGCGCGTACGACGGCCACGGCCGCAGCGCCGACAGGTCGGCGATGTTCACGATCACGCCGCCGCCGTCGCGCTTGAGGAGCGGCGCGGCGGTCTGCGACAGCAGGAACGGCCCCTTCAGGTTGACGGCGAGCACCCGGTCCCAATCCTGCTCGCGGATCCCCAGAAAGGGTGCGGTCTCGAACGTGGACGCGTTGTTCACCAGCACGTCCAGCCGGCCGAAGGCGTCGGCCGTTCGCCGCACCAGCTCGTCCACCTCCGGCTTGAGCGCGACATCGGCGTGCACGACCACGGCCCGCCGCCCCAGCGCCACGACTTCCGCCGCCGTCTGCTCGGCTGCTTCGGCGGAGCGGAAATAGTTGATGACGACGTCGGCGCCCGCACGCGCCAGCGCGAGCACGAGCGCGCGGCCCAAGCGCCGCGCACCGCCCGTGACCAGGGCCACCTTTCCGGCGAGCTCCATGGGCCCATCATAGTGGCGGGGGGATGGGGCGGCAATTAAAATCCCGGGCGCTTGTCATCCCGAGCGGAGGGGCGTCGCAGGCGCCCCGGAGTCGAGGGATCTCCCATGAACTCCCGCGACCTGAGCGGAAAAGCCGCGATCGTGACCGGCGCGAGCCGGGGCATCGGCCGCGCGATCGCGGAGGCGTTGCTCTCGGCGGGCGCCGCCGTGGCCCTGGCCGCGCGCTCGCGCGACGCGCTCGAGCGCACCGCCGCCGAGCTCGCGGGTCGCACGCGCGACCCCGCGCGCCTGCGCGCGATCCCCTGTGACGTTCGGCGCTACGAGGACTGCCGCCGCCTCGTCGCCGAGGCGGTGGCCGCGTTCGGGCGGCTCGACATCGTCGTGAACAACGCCGGCATCGGACACTTCGCGCCAGTGCCCGAGATGCGCCCCCAGGATTGGCGCGACGTCCTCGCCACCAACCTGGACGGCGTCTTCTACTGCTGCCGCGAGGCCGTGCCTCACCTGCGCAAGACCGGCGGCTGGATCATCAACATCGGCAGCCTCGCCGGTAAGAACGCGTTCGCCGGCGGCGCCGCCTACAACGCCAGCAAGTTCGCGCTGCTGGGCTTCAGCGAGGCGCTCATGCAGGACGTCCGTCACGACGGCATTCGCGTCAGCACCATCGCGCCCGGCAGCGTCGCCACGGAATTCTCGAGCATCACGGCCGGGCAGGGCGAGGATTGGAAGCTCAGGCCGCAGGACGTCGCGCGTGCGGTCGTCGACCTGCTCGCGTTTCCGGATCGCGCGCTGCCCAGCCTGATCGAGATGCGGCCGAGCCGGCCGCCGAAGAAGTAAGGACGGCCGGGTCGGGACGGCTGCGCCGGCGACGAACAGGAAGGTAAGTCGGAGATGCTGTACCTGATGCAACACGGAGAAGCCAAATCCGCCGAGCAGGATCCGGAGAGGCCCCTGACGGAACGGGGCGGGGCGGACAGCCGGGCCGCAGGCGAGTGGCTGGCGCGCCGGGGCGTCCGTCCCGACCGTGTTCTTCACAGCGGGAAGACGCGCGCTCGACAAACCGCGCAAATCGTCGCGAAAGCTCTGGGTGTGGAGGCATCCCTCGCCGAAGCCAGCGATCTGGAACCGAACGCGGATCCGGAGGTGTGGAGGCGGCGCCTGGAGGACTCCACGGAGGAAATCATGCTCGTCGGCCATCTGCCGCATCTTGCCCGTCTGGCTGGCGCGCTGATTTGTGGGGACCCGGAGCGGGCACCGGTGCAGTTTCGACCGGCCGGCGTGGTGTTGCTGACGCGGCGCGAGTCCCGTGACTGGGCTGTCGCCGGCATGCTTGCACCGGATGCTTGAACATCGGAATGGCCAAGGCCCGGCTGCGGCCCGGCCGTAACAGGGAAGCAACGCCATGCCAGAATACCGCATCGAGCGCGATTCACTCGGAGAGATGAAGGTCCCCGTGGACGCGCTCTGGGGCGCGCAGACCCAGCGCGCCGTGGAGAACTTCCCGATCAGTGACCTGCGCTTCCCGCGCCGCTTCATCGCCGCGCTCGGCATGATCAAGAAAGCGGCGGCCGAGACCAACCTGGAGCTGGGGCTGCTCGAGCGGGAGATCGGCCTCGCCATTGTCGCCGCGGCCGAAGAGGTCATCCAGGGCGAGCTCGACCGCCACTTCGTGCTGGACATCTTCCAGACGGGGAGCGGCACCTCGACCAACATGAACGCGAACGAGGTGATCGCGCACCGCGCGCAACAGCTCCTGGGGAAGGACAAGCCGCGCGTCCACCCGAACGACCACGTCAACCTCTGCCAGTCCTCGAACGACGTGATCCCGGCGGCCATGCAGGTCGCGGCACTGATCGGCATTCAGCGCGACCTGCTCCCGGCGCTCGCCGGACTGCGCAGCGCCCTCGCCGAGAAGGCGGAGGCCTTCGACGGCACCGTCAAGTCGGGACGGACCCACCTCATGGATGCGACGCCGGTCCGACTCGGCCAGGAGTTCGGCGGTTTCGCGGCGCAGATCGCTCACTCGCAGGCGCGCCTCGCTCAGGCGGCGGACGACCTTGCCGCCCTGCCACTCGGGGGCACGGCGGTCGGCACGGGCATCAATACGCATCCCGAGTTCGCACGGCGGGCCATCGACCGGCTGAGCGTGCTCGCGGGCGTGACGCTGCGCGAGGCGGAAAATCACTTCGAGCGGCAGGGGACGCGCGACGTCGTCGTGCACGCGCACGGCGCGCTCAATACGCTCGCCGTCTCCCTCACGCGCATCGCGAACGACCTGCGCTTGATGGCGAGCGGCCCCCGCGCCGGCCTCGCCGAGATCACGCTCCCCGCGATCCAGCCGGGGTCCAGCATCATGCCCGGAAAGGTGAATCCCGTGATCCCGGAGGCCGTGACCATGGTGGCGGCCCAGGTGATGGGCAACCACACGACCATCACCCTGGGCGGGCTCGGCAGCATCTTCGAGCTGAACGTGATGATGCCGATCATGGCGTACGACCTGCTCCAGTCGATCGCGCTGCTGGCGAACGCCGCGTCCGTCTTCACGCACAAATGCGTGGAGGGGATCACGGTGAACGAGGCGCGCTGCCGCGAGCTGCTCGAGGGCAACCTCTCGCTCGCGACCGCGCTCGCGCCGCGCATCGGCTACGACGCCGCGGCGGCGATCGCGAAGGAGGCGTTCGCGCAGGGAAAGACGGTGAGGGAGGTGGCGCGCGCGAAGAAGGTGCTGCCCGACCAGGAGATCGACGCGCTGCTCGAACCCCGAGCGATGACCGAGCCGGGCATCCCGGGTGGCGTTGCGACGGGAGGCGGGTGAGGCTGTGAACTGAACGGGAGGCGCTCAATCACGGCAAGGAGGGGGTATGGAGATCCTGCAGCTGATCGGCCGCGTCATCTTCGGCGGCTTCTTCCTGTACAACGCACTGAATCACCTCTTCATGGGCACCGACGCCCTGACGGGGTACGCCCAGTACAAGGGTGTGCCCGCGCCGCGCCTGATGGTCTATCTGAGTGGGCTGCTCATGCTCCTGGGGGGACCCAGCATCATGCTCGGCTTCGAGCCGCGCTGGGGGATCGCTCTCCTGCTCCTGTTCTTGTTTCCCGTCTCCTTCAAGATGCACGCGTTCTGGAAGGAGCAGGGGGACGTGCGATTGAACGACATGATCAATTTCCAGAAGAACATGGCGCTGGCCGGGGCCGCGCTGGTCTTGCTCGCGATCCCGGAGCCCTGGCCGCTCAGCCTGGGCGGGTGAGCCGCCCGCGCAGGAACTATTCCGCGGCGAGCTCCGGCGCCGGCGTCGCCGCTTCAGCCGGCGCGAGCTCCAGCGCCTCCTCCGGCA
>JACQPS010000210.1 GCA_016207445.1 Gemmatimonadota bacterium
GCTGGAAAGGCCGGGCTGAAGGCCGGGCTCGAGGCCGGGAACAGCCAGTCCTTGGAGGCCTCCTCAGAGTTGGGCGCTCAAACTGGGCACGGCCAAGCGGATGGCGAATAATGGCTTCGCCTCGCCGCGCCAGGCGAGGAAAAGCGCTGGAGTTTTGGCCGCTGTCGTGATAAGTTGGAAATTGGCTTGATATCCGCGCCGGGGGCGGAGAAAAAGGAAAGAAAAAGGGTACATTCACATGAGGCGACGGCGGGTGAAGCGTGCCCGCGGCCGCGAGGGGGCGTGGTCGTCTCCGAAAGCTGCGGCTTTCGGGATCGGGATGAGAATCGGGATCGGGATCGGGAGAAACAAGCAATGCCATCCACCACCACCGCGACAGCCGAAAAGTTGAAGGCGAGCCCCGCGCTGGAGCTGTTGCCGGCGCGGCTGCGCGAGTCCGTGGCTTTGCTCGCGGACCGGGTGGACGCGGAGCTGCTGGCGCGCGCGTACCGGTTCAGCGAGAAGGCGCACAAAGGGCAGAAGCGTGCGTCCGGGGAGAAGTACGTGGCGCATTGCGTGGAGGTGGCGAAGATCGTGGCGGACCTGCACCTGGACACGGCGTCGATCGCGGCGGGACTGATCCACGATGTGGTGGAGGACACGGAAGCGACGCTGGACGAGGTGCAGCAGGAGTTCGGCGACGAGATCGCGCGCATCGTGGATGGGGTGACGAAGATCGGGAAGGTGCAGTTCCGATCCACGACGGAGCAGCAGGTCGAGAACTACCGCAAGCTGCTCCTGAGCATGGCGCAGGATGCGCGCGTGATCCTGATCAAGCTGGCGGACCGGCTGCACAACATGCGCACGCTGGACCACCTGCGTCCGGAGAAGCGGAAGCGCATCGCGCTGGAGACGCGCGAGATTTATGGGCCACTGGCGCATCGTCTGGGAATGGCGCAGATCCGGTGGGAGCTGGAGGACCTGTCGTTCAAGCACCTCGAGGCGGAAGCGTACAAGGATCTCGCGAAGAAGGTCGCGGAGCGGCGCAAGGAGCGCGAGGAGCAGATCGAGGCGCTGCGGAGGCCGCTGGAGCGCGAGCTGAAGAAGGCGGGCATTCCGGTCGAGGTATACGGCCGGCCGAAGCACCTGTGGTCGATCCACCGCAAGATCTCGAGCCGGGGCAAGCCGTACGAGGAGATCTACGACCTGCTGGCCATCCGGGTCGTCACCGACAGCATCGCCAACTGTTACCACGCGCTGGGCGTGATCCACAACAAGTGGACGCCGCTGCAGGAGCGCTTCCACGACTTCATCGCCACGCCCAAGTCGAACATGTACCGCTCGCTGCACACGACCATCTTCGGGCCGGGCGGGCGGCTGTACGAGATCCAGATCCGCACGCAGGAGATGCACCGAACGGCGGAATACGGGATCGCGGCGCACTGGCGCTACAAGGAGGGGTTGAAGACGGCGCCGAAGGAGGGGCCGCGCGCGGCGGACGACGAGGTGGATGATACACTCTCCTGGTTCCGGCAGGTGCTCGAGTGGCAACAGGACACGCGCGAGCCGGAGGAGTTCATGGAGTTCCTCCGGATCGACCTGTTCCAGGACGAGATCTTCGTGTTCACGCCCAAGGGGGACGTAAAGCAGCTGCCGAAGGGGGCGACGCCGATCGACTTCGCCTTCGCGGTGCACACCGAGGTCGGGCTACGCTGCGCGGGGGCGAAGGTGAACGGCCGGATCGTGCCGCTGGCGAAGGAGCTGCGCAACGGCGACACGGTCGAGATCGTCACGGATGCGCGCCACCGTCCCTCGCGCGACTGGCTCGCCTTCGTGAAGACGGCGCGCGCGCGACAGAAGATCCGCCAGTGGATCAAGCAGGAGGAGTTCCAGTCGTCGGTCGCGTTGGGCAAGGAGCTGCTCGACCGGGAGCTGAAGAAGGCGCGCAAGGAGAAGCCGTCCGAGGAGCAGATGACGAAGACCGCACAGGCGTTCAACCTGCCGGATTTCGATTACGTGCTCGCGGCGCTCGGTCGCGGCGACCTGGGGCCGTCGTCGATCCTGAAGGAGCTGTTCGACGGGGACGGCGAGGGCGCGCCGGGGACGACGACCACGACCATGGCGACCAAGACCGTCACGGCCTTCGAGCGGCTGGTGGAGCGGGTGCGCGGCTCGGCCAAGGGCGTGCGCATTCAGGGCATGGACAACATGATGGTCCGGTACTCCCAGTGCTGCCAGCCGGTGCCGGGCGACGACGTCATTGGCTACATCACACGCGGCCGCGGCATCTCGATCCACCGGATCGACTGCCCGAACGTGCTGAACCTGGCCGACCACCCGGAGCGGCGCGTCGAGATCGAGTGGGAGGCCGAGCAGGGCGAGCGCTTCTTCGTGCGGCTGGTCGTCGAGGGAGACGACCGGCGCGGCCTGCTCTCCGACATTGCCACCGCCATTACGCAGACGGGCACCAACATCACGCAGGCCGACATCCACGCGGTCGAGGGCGGCATGACCGGCTCGTTCGTGGTGGAGGTCGAGGACCTCACGCACCTGAAGAAGGTGATGAAGGCGATCCGGCGGGTGAGCGGCGTGATCTCGGTGGAGCGGCGCGAAGCGATCGCGCAGGCGGAAATCGAGGCGTAGGCAAGGAGAGTAAAATCCACCGCAAAGACGCAAAGAGCGCAAAGAACAGGTTCAAAGTTCAAAGTTGAAAGTTTGAATTGAAGGTTGTTTCAACTTTCATCTTTCGACTTTCAACTTTCAACTCTCGTTTCTCTTTGCGTCCTTTGCGTCTTTGCGGTTAATAATGGTTTGAGGTATCGATGCGGGTTCTGATTACCGGTGCGGCGGGGTTCCTGGGTTCCCACCTGTGCGATCGCTTCCTGGCCGAGGGCCACGAGGTGATCGGGATGGACAATTTCCTCACCGGGACGCCCGATAACCTGGCGCACCTGGTGGGCAGCCCACGCTTCCGCTTCGTCAGCCATAACGTCACGGATTTCATCTACGTGGAAGGGCCGCTGGACGGGGTGCTGCACTTCGCGAGCCCCGCGAGCCCGGTGGACTACCTGGAGATGCCGATCCAGACGCTCAAGGTCGGCAGTCTGGGGACCCACAAGACGCTGGGGCTCGCGAAGGCGAAGCGCGCGCGCTACATGCTGGCCTCGACCTCGGAGGTGTACGGCGACCCGGAGGTACACCCGCAGCCGGAGACTTACTGGGGCCACGTGAACCCGATCGGCCCGCGCGGCGTGTATGACGAGGCGAAGCGGTTCGCCGAGGCCATGACCATGGCCTACCATCGCACCCACGGCGTGGACGTGCGCATCGTGCGGATCTTCAACACCTACGGACCGCGCATGCGCCCGTCCGACGGACGGGTCGTGTCCAACTTCCTGGTGCAGGCGCTGCGTGGCGAACCGCTCACCGTTTACGGCGACGGCTCGCAAACGCGGTCATTCTGCTACGTGGACGACGAGATCGAGGGGATCTACCGACTCTTCCAATCCGGCGAGATCGGCCCGGTCAATATCGGCAACCCGGACGAGCTCACGGTGCTGGAACTGGCGCAGAAAGTCCTGTCCGTCACCGGCAGCCGTTCGCCCATCGAGCACCGCCCCCTCCCCACGGACGATCCCAGAGTGCGCCGGCCGGACATCTCCCTTGCCCGCCGCGTTCTCGGCTGGGAGCCGAAGATCGCCCTCGACGAAGGGCTGCGGCGCACGCTGCCGTACTTCCAGGCGCTTGTGGAGAAGCAGGACAGCGCGGTGGCGAGGACGCTGTAGGCGCCGAGCGCCCGACATGTGAGTTGCACCGGACAGGCGCGGTTTTTTCGAAAGTTTGCAGCGTAGACGAGGTTTCATCATGCGTGTGCTGGTAACCGGCGCCGCCGGCTTCATCGGATCCCACGTCGTCGATCAGCTGGTCGAGCGGGGGCACGAGGTGGTCGGCGTGGACAATCTCGACCCGCAGGTGCATGGAGCGCGCAGCGACCTGCCGAAGTACGTCGAGCGGCATGTGCAGGCCGGGCGCCTCGACTTTCTCCGCGGTGACATCCGCGACCGCGCGACCGTGGCGCGCGCGCTGGCCGGCGTGGACGCCGTCGCGCACCTGGCGGCGGCGATCGGCGTGGGGCAGTCGATGTACGAGCCCTTCTACTACACGGACGTGAACGTGGCGGGGCAGGGACTCGTCCTGGAGGAGATGGCGCGGGAGCCGAAGCGGTTTCGGCGCTTCGTCGTCGCCAGCTCCATGAGCATTTACGGCGAAGGGGCGTACCGCTGCCGCGAGCATGGCGTGGTGGCGCCGCCGCCTCGCGACGAGGTGCGGCTCGCGCGCGGCGAGTGGGAAGTGCCGTGCCCGGCGTGCGGGCGGGCGCTCGAGCCGGTGCTGACGGCCGAGGACAAGCCGCTCCAGTTCACGAGCGTGTACGCGATCACGAAAAAAACGCAGGAGGAGCTCGCCCTCTGCTTCGGCCGCGCGTACGGGATTCCTGCGCTCGCGCTTCGCTTCTTCAACGTGTACGGCTCGCGGCAGTCGCTCTCGAACCCGTATACGGGCGTGGCCGCGATCTTCATGTCCCGGCTGAAGAACGGGCACGCGCCGCTCATCTTCGAGGACGGGCGGCAGAGCCGGGACTTCATCCATGTGAGCGACGTCGCCGAATCGGTGGTCCGGGCGCTGGAGGCGGACGCGGCGGTAGCCGGCGCCGCCAACGTGTGCACCGGCCGGCCGGTCACGATCCGCCAGGTGGCGGACGTGCTCGCCGAGCGACTGGGCGTAGCCGTCCAGCCCCAGGTCGTGGGGCGCTACCGGGCCGGCGACACCCGGCATTGCGTTGGGGATCCGAGCCTTGCGCGGCAGGTCCTGGGCTTCGAGGCGCGCACCTCTTTCGAGCAGGGGCTGGATGAGCTGATCGGCTGGTCGGCGTCCGTCGAGGCTCATGACCGGGTCGAGGCGAGTCTGGCGCAGCTGGAGCGGCAAGGACTGGTGAAGTAGAGAACGGGCTCGGGCTCGGGCTCGGGCTCGGACTTACCCGCCGGCAGCCGAAGACCAGCTGTGGTGGCATGGCCGGCCGCAATAAAATCGCGGACATGAGCCCACACCGCGTGAGCTTATGGCCGCGCCAAAATCTCAGCAAGTCGGTTCCGAGCCCGAGCCCGAGCCCGACTAAAGAAATGCCCGTACCCTTATTGGATCTGCAGGCGCAGTACGCCACCATGCAGTCCGAGCTCGACGAGGCCGTGCTCGGCGTGGTCCGCTCGCAGCGCTTCATCCTGGGCGAGGTCGTGGAGCGCTTCGAGGCGGAGGTGGCCCGCCTCGTGGGCGTAAAGCACGCCGTCGCCTGCGCGAGCGGCACGGACGCGATCCTGCTGGTGTTGCGCGCGCTCGCGCTCGAGCCCGGCGACGAGGTCATTGTCCCCCCGTTCACCTTCTTCGCCACGGCCGGCGCGGTTTGGAACGCGGGGCTCCGGCCGGTTTTCGCGGACATCGAGCCGGACACCTTCAACCTCAACGCCGACGCCGTGGCCGCGGCGCTCACGGACCGCACGCGCGCCGTCGTCGCCGTGCACCTCTTCGGGCAGATGGCCGACCTCGGGGCATTGCGCCGGCTGGCGCATGAGCACGGGCTCGCGCTGATCGAGGACGCGGCCCAGGCGATCGGCGCGCGGCAGCGGATCGAGGGGAAGGAAACCAACGCCGGCGCCGTCGGCGCGGCCGGCTGCTTTTCGTTCTTTCCGTCCAAGAACCTGGGCGGCTTCGGCGACGGCGGCCTCGTGACCACCCGGGACGATCGTCTGGCCGCCGTGCTGCGGAAGCTGCGCGTGCACGGCGGCCAGCAGATGTACCACCACGAGCTGGTGGGGACGAACTCGCGGCTGGACGCGCTCCAGGCCGCGGTGCTCCTGGCCAAGCTGCCGCGCCTGGCCGGTTGGACGGAAGCGAGGCGGCGCAATGCCGGATGGTACGACCGCGCGCTCGCGCCCGCGCCGCACGTGCGTACGCCGACGTCGCGCTCCGAGAATTATCACGTATACCACCAGTACACGGTCCGGGCGCAGCGGCGCGACCGGCTCAAGGCGCACCTCGACCGCCACGGCATCGGCAACGCCATCTATTATCCCGTGCCGCTCCACCTGCAGGAGTGCTTCGCGAGCCTCGGCTACCGGCGCGGCGACTTCCCGGAGAGCGAGCGCGCGGCGGGGGAGGTGCTGAGTCTGCCCGTTTACCCCGAGTTGACGGATGCTCAGCGCGGGGAGGTGGTGGGGCGCGTGAGCGAGGTTTACGAGAGGGATTAGGGATCGGGGATTCGGCTCGCCAAACCGCTTCAACGGAGGAGGATCACCGTGCTCGCGACGCAGATCCGACAGAAGGAGGGGGTCTTCTATTTCGCATCGTACCCGGCCGAGCGGCTGCTCGAGCGGGTGCGCTTCATCAGCCGCTTCTACGACGAGGGCGCGCAGATCGCCCCGGAAGAGGTCCCGGAGGGCGACGAGGTCGCCAAGTTCATCGGTCGAATCGAGCGCTCGGACCGGGCGTTCCAGCGGCAGCTCTCGCGCGCCAAGGTCAGGGCGATCAAGAATTTCTACGAGACGGCGGCGGCCCAGCCGCCGATCCCGGGCACGATCCTGCTGTTCACGAACGAGCGGCTGCGGTTCCAGACGTCGCAGGACAACGTGGGTTTCCTGTCCGAACCCGAGGGGAAGTACCTGGTCATCGACGGTCAGCACCGCCTGGCCGCGCTGCACTTCTACCTGCAGGACCGGCCCGAGGAGGCGCGCACGGTGAATGTGCCCTGCGTGATCTTCGACGCCCGCAGCGAGGACTTCGCGACCGAGATGTTCGTGATCATCAACTCCACGCCCACGCGCATCAACAAGAGCCACCTGGTCGATCTCTACGAGCGCGTCTCCTGGGCGGCCCCCGACAAGAAGTTCGCGGCGCGTCTCACCGAGAAGCTCTACAACGAAGGCGACAGCCCGCTCCGCTACCGCATCAATCGCCTGGGCGGGCGCAGCCAGCAGGAGAAGTGGATCCTGCAGGCCGAGCTGTTCAACGA
>JACQPS010000200.1 GCA_016207445.1 Gemmatimonadota bacterium
GCGCGCAGGAACGTTCAATATACCGCCGCGCCCCCTTTCGGGTAAAGCATCGGCGCGATCGGCACAGTAGTCGGACGCGGCTCCCGTGTTTCGCTCCCTGGTCATCTGACTCCACCTCGCGCCGGGACCCTGGCCGCGCTTGACCCGGCCCGCTCCGCGCCGAACATTACAGCAGGCGCATCACTTCCACCCCGGAACAGGACACCGATGTCGCGGAAGTCCGCGCTGGCCCTCGTCTGCGCTGCGACGCTCGCCCCGCTTCTCGCCTGCAAGGACGAGCTCGAGCCGCCGATCCCGGTCGCCCTGGCGGCCGACTGGCAGGCCGATCCTGGCTGTGCCCCGCCATGTGCCTTCACCCTCTCTTCCGGCCCCGACAGCCTGGACCTGGTCCGGCTCGGCTCCCGGCTCTTCCTGGCGCTTCAGCGAAACGGCGGCGCCGAACTGGAATTCGTGATCACCAACGACAGTCTGCGTCGGCTGTTGCCGGGCGCCGACAGCGTGCGTGTGGTTGGTGTGGCCTGGACCGAGGGGGACGGCCTTTTCCTGCGCGGACCGGCCGGTACGGACAGTCTCATCTATACCCTGACCGGTGACGTGCTGCGCCTCGAATTCCGGCACCAGTTCGTGCGCCTCGACCTGAACGGCGACGCCATTCCCGACTCGGCCGCTACCACGGCGGTGCTGCGGCGACGCTGAACGCGCGTTTCACGTGAAACGCCTTCGCCTCGCCATGTGGGCGCTGGAGGCTCCCGTTTCACGTGAAACGACCGGCCCGCCGCCGGGCATACCCGTTGCAGCGCTGATACTTACACGTGCCGGGGCTGGGCTGGCGCGCCGCCGGCCGCGCCCGGCGTCACGTCGACCAGGGCAGGGGCAGAGGTGGGCTTGCGGTGTAACTCATGACGCTGTCGTGCGTTACGTCCGACGCCCGCGCATCGGCTCGGGAGGGGCGCAGGGTCGGTGCCACGGTGTAACTCATTATTCATACAGGAGTTAAGGCAGAGGAGCGGACTCCCCAGGCCATCGGCACCTGTCGGCATCTGGAGAACGAGGACCCGTGCAGGAAGAGGCAGGCCGAAAAAGCGAAGCGGACGAAGTCGTGAGGGCGGGGAGGCCGTGCTCGGCGGCCCCGGCCGTCGGCCACTCGCATGAGACGTCCGTGGAGGGGCAAGCGCGAGTCCGCTCCTGGCTACGCCTGCGGCGCGCCCGTCGGCAGAAGTTGGACGGTCGCCGGGCGCAAACGGACGCATGAGCCAGGGCGCGAGCGCACCGGAGACGCGGCGCGCGTTCCGTGTAGTCGGCCGTGTGCAGGGCGTGGGCTTTCGCTGGTGGGCGTTTCGCCACGCACGTGAACTTGGCCTGCACGGCACGGTGCGCAACGCGCGCGACGGCAGCGTGGAGCTCCAGGTCGCCGGCCCCCCCGAGGCGGTGGAGCGCTTCCGTGCGCTGATGGCTGCGGGACCGCCTGGGGCGAACGTACGCGGCGTTGAAGACCTCGGCGCGCCCGACCGCCCCCTGCCGCCGACCTTCGAGATCGTGGGCTGACACTGGCACCAACATTCACCGCAAAGGGCGCAAAGATCCCGAAGGTCTGCCAACTCGAGAACCGTCCGCTACCGGAATCCCAAACTTCTACCTTGGAGTTTTGAGCTTCGCTGGGCGTGCGGGATTGCGCGACGAACCCTTTGCGATCTTTGCGTTGTCAGCGGTGAAATCTTGTTGTCCGTGCACGCCGCCTCACGGGCGCTGCCGGCGCTGCCGCTCGCGGGTGAGCTGGAGCTGTTGTGGTACGGAAGCGACGTTGGAGGCGAAGTAGTAGAGGTTCAGTCCCGAGGCGAGATTGAGAAAGATGATCGTCATGAAGATGGGCATGAACCAGAGCATCATCTTCATCTGCGGATTGGGCGCCGGTGCGGCGCGAGTGCTCAGCCATTGCAGCGCGAACATGCTCACGCCCAGCAGGATGGGCAGCACATAGAAGGGATCCGCGCGGGAGAGGTCCGGCAGCCACAGGAACCCGACGCCGCGAAACTCGATCGTGCCCTGAAAGACGAAGAACAGAGTGATCAGCACGGGGAAGGGAATCAGCATCGGCAGGCAACCGCCCAACGGATTGAAGCCTTCCTCGCGATAGAGCCGCAGCATCTCCTTCTGCAGCCGTTCGGGATCCCCTTTGTGCTTCTCCTGAATCTCCTTCAGCCGCGGCTGGAGCTCCATGGTCTTGAGCTGCGACCGCATGGCGCGCGCGTTCAGTGGCCAGAGCGCGCCGCGCACCAGGAAGCCGAACAGAATCAGCACCCAGCCGTAGCCGAAGCCGAGCGCACCATGCAGCTGGATGAGAGCCCAGGTGATCAGGTGGGCGAGCGGCCGGATGATCGGGCGTAAAACCCGCCAGCCGTAAGGGTTTACGTCCTCCAGGTCCTGCCCGAGCGCGACCAGGCGGTCGTACTCCTGCGGGCCGAGGTACACGCGATAGGAAAACGTGCCCTCCCGTGTGAGCGGCAGGGTCGCGGTCAGCCGGGCCGCATGCTCGCGCGGTGTGTCGTCGGCGATCAAGCCGCCGAAAGGACGTCCGTCGTTGGCCGAGCGCACGAGTGCCATGAGGAAGTACTTGTTCTTGAGGGCGACCCAGAGGAGCGGCCCCTCCTCGATTCGCTGGCTCTCCACCGCGTCCAAGCGCGCGCTGCGAATGCCGCGCTGGGCGTGGTTGAGCACGTAAGCCAGCGCGCGGTAGTCCTCGCTCGGGTTCGCTTCGTTGACGGCGAGCGTCGGTCCCAGATCCAGGAGCAGCGTCGCCGGCTCGCGGCTTCCTTCCACGCGGCCTTCCACTTCCACCACGTAATCCTCGGGCCGGAACAGGTACTGGAGGCGCACGCTCAGGCCGCGCGCGGTGTCCTGGTAGCTGAGCCGCAACGCTCGCGGCGCGCTCTCTGGTCCCAGCTCAAAACCCGCCGACGGTTCCGCCTGGAACGGAAGCTGATCGAGCGGCAGCGTCTCATCGCCCAACCGAAGCCGGTGCTGGAGCAGCGGCCCGGCGCCCGCCGCGACCAACTGCACCGGTCCCCGGCGGGTGAAGGATGCGAAGCGCACGAGCTCGGCGGAGACGAGCGAGCCGCCCAGCGTCGAAAAGCCCAAGCGGTGGAGGGCCGACTCGATGGCCAGGGTCTCGGCAGGCACGGCGGGAGCAGCAGCCACCCGGGGCACGCGCGGAGGAGCGGCTGGGACGGCGGGCGGCGGCGCCGGCGTCGTCTCCGCAGGGGCGGCCGGAACCGAGTCCCCGGCCACGGCCGTGTCCGCCGGCGGGGCGCGGCGCGGCCGGGCGGGCGGGAACAGGATGTTGGTGAGGATAATGACGGCGATCATCAGCACGATCGCCAGCAAGAACCGTCCGATCTGCATGGTCCTCAGTGGATCTCTCGCACCTTCGTGAGACGTGACAGGTGTCAGCTGTCAGGTGTCAGCTTGTTTCGAGCGCCGTACGGCGGCTGGCTGAGACCTGAAACCTGACCCCCGATACCCTGCCGTCACGGCACCGGATCGTAGCCGCGGCCACCGAACGGGTGACACCGGAGCAGTCGACGTGTGGCCAACCACCCGCCCCGGAGCGCGCCGTACCGGCGCACGGCCTCCTCCGCATACGCCGAACAGCTGGGCGTAAACCGGCAGGCGGGCGGCAGCAGTGGCGAGAGGCCACGCCGGTACGCCCGGATCAGTCCGAGGAGGATGCGCGTGAGCAGCGCCGGCCGACCCAAGCGCTCAGCTCGTCGCGTAGCTCGCGGTATGGCGCGCCGTACGCCTCGCGCCGCGCCCGCACCAGCACGTCCAGCCAGAGTTTCGCCTCCAGCAGCCGCGGCACCACGTCCTGCCGGACTGCCTCCCGCAGACGCCGCTTGAGCCGGTTGCGCTGCACGACCCGATGACCATGCCGCGCTACCACCAGGCCGACGCGCGGATGCGATGCGGGGGAAGGGGAGTCGAAGACGTCCAGATGGGCCGTCCTGCTCCTCTTCCCCCGTGCGAACAGCGCGCGGATCTCTCGGCTCCGCGTGATGCGCCGGGCCCGCGGCAGACGCCGCCGCTCCCGCTCGCCCTCCCGCGGCGCCGAGCTCACCCGCGGTGTTTACTTGCTGCCGATGCCGACCACGAGCCGCTTGCGTCCCTTCTTCCGGCGACGGCTCAAGGCGGCCCGCCCGGCCCGCGTGCTCATACGGGCCCGGAACCCGTGCTTGTTCTTCCGCTTCCGGTTGTGCGGCCGGTACGTGGGCTTCCCCATGCCATGCTCCCCGCGTCGAATTCACCACCAGCTTCACAAGTTAGTGCTGCAACGGCGGATCGGTCAAGCGTGCGTCGCACTGTTGACTTATCCACAGCCCGCGTCTAGCTTGGGCGCGCCACTTCCCCCCTGCCGTCTCATCGAATCGTCCGGCGATGGAGCTTACCGCCAACGAGATCTGGTCGCGGATCCTGGAGTCCGCGCGCGCCGAGCTCCCGGAGCAGACGTTCCGCATCTGGTTGGAGCAAACCGAGCCGCTCGCGCTGTCGCAGGACCTGCTCGTGGTCGGGACCGGGAGCGAGTTCGCCGCCGAGTGGATCGAGGACAAGTACGGTCCGATGCTGGCGCGGCTGGGCGAGGAGTCGCTGGGCCGGCGTCTGACCATCTCCTTCCAGCCACGTTCGCGCTCGGCCGAGCCGGAGCTCGGCGGCGCACTGCTGGACGCGCGCGAGCGCCGCCCAGTGCTGAGCCGCCCGACGGCGCCCGCGGCGACCGCCGCGGCGCCGTCGGGCGCTCCGCTCAACGAGCGCTATACGTTCGACCGGTTCGTGGTGGGGCCGAACAATCAGCTCGCGGCCGCGGCCTGCCACGCCGTGGCCGAAGCCCCCGGCAAGTTCTACAACCCGCTCTTCATCTACGGCGGGGTCGGACTTGGCAAGACGCACCTGATGCATGCCATTGCGCACGCCCTGCTCTCGCGCGGGCCGGGGAAGCGGGTGGCGTACGTCTCGAGCGAGCGCTTTACCAACGACTTGATTGCCTCGATCCAGGAGGGGCGGATGGCGGACTTCCGGCGCCGCTACCGGGAGAACGATCTGCTCCTCATCGATGACGTCCACTTCCTGCGGGAGAAGGAGCGCACGCAGGAAGAGTTCTTCCACACCTTCAACGCGCTGCACGACGCGCAGCGGCAGATCGTGCTCACCAGTGACCGCGCGCCCAAGGAGATCCCGGGACTGGAGGAACGTCTGGTCTCCCGTTTCCACTGGGGGCTGGTCACCGACATTAAGCCACCGGACTTCGAGACGCGTATCGCGATCCTGCGGAAGAAGGCCGACGAGGACGAGCTCGTCCTGGCCGATGAGGTGCTCGAATTCATCGCGCGCAACTGCCGCTCGAACGTGCGCGAGCTCGAGGGCGCGATCATCAAGCTGCTGGCCTACTCCTCGCTGACCCGACGCGAGATCGCGGTCGAGCTCGCGCAGGAGGCGCTCGGTGGCGTTCTGACCGGGCCGCTCGCCCCACCCGGCGTCTCGGTGGATACGATCCGCGCTCGGGTCGCGCAGGCCTGGAGCGTCCCGGTCGAGGCGCTTTCCTCGAAGCGGCGCACCAAGAACCTGACCGTGCCACGCCAGATTGCCATGTACCTGATCCGCGACCTGCTTGATCTCCCACTGGTCGAGATCGGGCGGAATTTCGGCGGACGCGACCACTCCACGGTCATCCATTCGATTCAGAAGGTCGAGGAGGACCTGGGCCGCGACCCGGCACTGCGCCAGCGTGTAGATGCACTGCGGACCGAGCTCACGGGTTCCGGGTAAACTGCTGTGGAAACGCGGTGCGTAGCTCCATGGTTCTCCACACCCCCGTGGTGCACTGTGGGCGATCGGCAAAGCAACGCGGACCAGCGCGCACGCTCTCCACAGTCGGCGGCATGGGCGGACGCGCCAGCGCGCCGCGGCATCTCGGCCGCGCGCGACCCGTTCTCCACGTCGTACACAGTCCCTACTACGACGACGTTTAATATCTGCCTAAGACGCATCAACGCATTCTGCTGTGCAGTCGCTTGACCCGTGCAACTGCACGGGCATACGGAGGGCGGGACAGCTCGATTCGAGGGGACAGGGCCATGAAATTCACCATTACGCGGGAGCACCTGCAGCAGGGTCTGGCGGCGGTCGGCGCGAGCATCCCCAC
>JACQPS010000197.1 GCA_016207445.1 Gemmatimonadota bacterium
AGCCGCGCGGCGGCGAGCCGGCCGGCGACGACAGCGGCGAGCGTCGCGGCAACTAGCCAGGCGAGGACCGTGTCGCGCGAGACGTAGGCGTGGCCGCCCGGAACGGCTGCGGCCAGCGCGGCGACACGGTCGAGGCCGCGCAGCAGCACATCGGGCGCTCCCGCGAGGAACTCCGCGACCGGCCAGGACACGGAGCTCGCAGCGAGGGTCAGCGCGAGCGCGGGAACGGCCGCGCCGGCGAGTGGCACGCCCGCGAGGTTGGCGAGCACGCCGATCGGCGCGACGGTACCGAAGTGCAGCGCCGTGAGCGGCATCGTGGCGAGCGTCGCGGCAGTGCTGGTGGCGATCGAATCGGCGGCGAAGCGCCCGAGGCGCGGCCGCAGCGCCAGCAGGAACGCGCGCCGCAGCGCCAGGATTCCGGCCGTTCCGGCGAAGGAGAGCTGGAAGCCCGCATCGAGCACGGCAAAGGGATCGAAGGCGAGCAGCACGATCGCGGCGGCTGCGAGCAGCGCGAACGGGTGCGAGGGGCGCTGGGCGAGGCGAGCGGCCAGCACCAGCAGCACGACCAGCGCCGCGCGCGCCGCGGCGTAGGGCGCGCCCAGGAACAGCACGTATCCTGTGACCGCGGATCCGACGAGCACGGCGCCCGCGCGGGGAGACAGGCGCAGCACGCGTGCGAGGCCGAGCAGCCCGGCCGCGATCAGCGCCACGTGCTGGCCCGAGATGGCCAGCAGGTGGGCGAGGCCGGAGTCCGCGAAGCGGCGGCGCAGTTCGGGGTCGAGTCCTTCCTGCTGGGCGAGCACGAGCGCCTCGGCCACGCCGGCGCGTCCGCCGAGCAACGCGCGCAGACGCGCCTGCGCGTCGCCCCGGGCGGCCAGGAGCGGGTGATGACCCGAGCCCGCCGGCGTCAGCAGGGAGACGGTGTCGAGCACCAGCATCCCCGCGCGCTCCGCGGAGCGCGGCCAGCGGCCTTCCGGCGGCAGCCGCAACCAGCGGGCGCCGGCACGGAGCTCGTCGCCGGCGCGCAGCTCGTCGCCGGCGCGCAGCTCGTCGCCGGCGCGCAGCTCGCCGCCGGCATTGGGAATGCGCGCGTGCGTCCCCGACCCGCCCCGCCCTCCCCACGCTCCCGGCGCCAGCCGCGCCCGCACTGCGCCGCCGCAGCGGAGTCGTCGGCCGGCGACCTCGAGCTCTTCGATGAAAAAGCCGGTCGTCGCCTCGGGGAGCGGCGTGGCCGAAAAGGCTCCACGCACGCGCACGCGCGCGCCGTCCGGCAGCCGCTCGCGGCAGTCGCTGCGGGCCTGCGCGGCTGCGGCCGCGCCCGCCAGCAGCCCGGCGAGCGCCAGCAGGATTGGGATCGCATTGCGGGGCAAACGACCGGGCCACAGGAGCAGCAGTGCGGATATGGCCGAGGCGGTCAGGAGCAGGGCAGGCGGATCGAGGACGGTCGTGCGCAGTCCGACGAGGATCCCGCCCGCAAAGCAGAGCGCGAGATGGAAAAGGGGCGGCATCACCGCGCCGCCCCTGCTCTGTTCGGACTAGGCGACCTGGAGCGCCGGATCGCCCACGAGCTCGCCCACGAACGTCGCGCCCGTGGTCGCCGTGAGCCGCACCCGCAGAAAACGGCCGATCCAGGCCGGGTCGCCCGGGAAGGCGACCACCTTGTTGGAATCCGTGCGCCCGAGCACGTCACCCGGCGTCCGGGCCGGGCGCTCCACCAGCACCTCGACCACGCGTCCCAGCTCGCCCCGGTTGATCTGCGCCTGGATGTCGCGGTGCAGCGCGATGACACCCTCGAGACGCGCCTGCGCCACTTCCTCCGGGATGAACTGCTCGCGCGGGAGCCGCGTGGCCGGCGTCCCCGCGCGTGGCGAGTACTTGTAGAGGAAGGCGTCGTCGTAGCGCACCGTGCGCAGCAAGTCGAGCGTGGCCTCGTACTCCGCCTCGGTCTCCCCCGGAAACGCCACGATGATGTCGGTGGAGAGGGCGAGGTCCGGGACGGCCGCGCGCACGAGCCGGATCTGCTCCAGGTACGACGCGACGGTATAGCGGCGCAGCATGCGCTTGAGCGTGCGGTCGTGCCCCGACTGCACCGGCAGATGCAGCTGCTTGCACACGGCCGGCTCCTGCGCCATGACCTCGACCAGCGCGGGTGTGAGGTCGTTCGGGTGCGGCGAGGTGAAGCGGACGCGCCGGATCCCGTCCACGCGGGCCACCGCGCGTAGCAGCCGGGAGAAATCCCACTCGCCATGCTGGTACGAGTTCACCGTCTGGCCGAGGAGCACGACTTCCGGGATGCCGTCCTGCGCGATGCGCCGCACCTCTGCCAGGATCTTCTCGGGGTCGCGGTTCTTCTCCGGGCCCCGCACGTAGGGCACGATGCAGTACGTGCAGCGGTAGTCGCAGCCTCGCTGAACGGGGACCCATGCGCTCAGGCGCGAGGTGCGCCGGACCTCGAGATCCTCGTAGTTCTCATGCGGCTGAAAGTCGAGCGCGGCGACGCGCAGCGACGCCGCCTTCGATAGAACCGGCAACTCGCGACGCTGCGCGCCGTTCGCCGCCGCCGGGCGCAGGCGTGCGAGGACCTGCGGGAGCCGCCGGTACGCATCGGGCCCCATGACCAGGTCGACGTACGGCGCCCGCTCGAGCAGCGTCGGCCCCAGTCGCTGCGCCATGCACCCCGTGACGCCGATCACGAGCTCGGGGCGCTCCAGCTTGAGCTGGTTGAGCTGACCGACCCGGCCCAGCACGCGCTGCTCCGCGTGCTCGCGGATGGCGCAGGTGTTGACCAGGATGACGTCGGCGTCCTCAGGCGTGGCGGCGACCTCGTACCCCTGCGCGGCGAGGATGCCGAGCATCAGCTCGCCGTCGCTGGCGTTCATCTGGCAGCCGTACGTCTCGACGTACGCCTTCTTCTTCGCGGAAACCTGCGCCATGAGCCGGGGCACATCCATGGGTGAATCGGTTAGTTCACAGTTTACAGTTCACACTTACAGTTCACACTTACAGTTCACAGTTCACAGTGGACAGTTTGCGAGCCCTGACCCCTTCCAACTGTCAACTGTCAACTGTCGACTATCGACTGCATTACGTACCCGCCCCCCGCTCGAAAGATCAGCGCCCGAACAGGTTGAGCGAGAGTGTGAGGCGCCAGAAGTCCTCGGTCAAGCCGTCCGGTGTCGCGTCGCTGCTGGCGCCGTGCCGGCGTCCCCGCTCCAGCGCCAGGTCGACGACCGCGAGCGGGGTCTCTTCCGTGCCGGCGAGCCGGAGGCCGAGGCCGAGGGCGGCCGCCCACTCGGACGCGTCGGCCTCGCTGTCGAGGCGGAACGGCAGCTGTGCGTAGTGAAAGCCCAGGCGAATGGGGAAGCTCCGCTCCCCTGCCCGTGGCCCGCTCCATTCCAGGCCGCCTCCCAGGTTCCACACGTCACGCGCGACGGTTCCGGCCTCGCCGGCCTGAGCGGGCGGTTGGAAATCGTCAGCCGCGCGGGACCAGCCTGCCCACTGCGCGGAAACGGCGGCGAGCACGCGCGGCGCCAGCCAGGCGCTCGCGCCCGCGCCGAACTGAAGCGGGAGGTCGTAGGCGCGGTCGGGCGGGTCGCCGTCGTCGCCTTCGGCTTCGAGACGTCCGACCCAGGTGAAGCTGGCGCCGATGCGCAGAAGCGGGAGTGGGTCCCAGCGGATTCCGAGGCTGGCGAGCGGCGCGCGGTAATTCCAGCTCACGCGCGTCTGGAACGAGCGCAGCGGCGACGTGAGCGTATCCGGAAACGTGCGCGTGATCTCCCGCTGGAGATCGCCGGTATAGATCCCGATGGAGGCGCCCAGCGCGAGCGCCGACGAGACGGTGTAGGCCGCGCCGAGGTGGAGCTGTGCGATCCCGCCCGTGCTTTCCACGAGATCGGTGGTCGGCACGGTGTCGCTGCCGATGACTGCGGTTCCTTCCGTCTCCACCGCCCACGTCTGATCCAGGAACGATCCGTAGGCCAGAGTGGCCGTCATCCGCCCGCTCGCAGGATAGAGGATGCGAACCAGGGGGAACCGGGTTGCGTCGATGCTGCCCGCGCGCCCCGCGAATTCCACGTCGCGCATGGTCGGCTGCATGGCCACCGCCACGCCACGAAAACCGGTCCCCGCCACGCCCGCCGGGTTCCCCAGCGAGGGGCTCACGCCCAACAGTCCGATCGACGCGCCGCCCAGGGCGCGCGCGCGTGCCTCCACCGGCGCGATCGGGACACCCAGGCCTCGCGTCGAGAGCAGGGACTGTCCTGCGGCCGCGTGCGCGCCGGCCAGCAGCAGAAGTGCGGTGAGCAGCGCCGCGCGCGTCATGGCAGCTCCGCCTCGGTCGGGCGTCATGGCAGCTCCACCTCGATGGCGCGTGTGACCACCAGCCTGAGTCGCGGCGCGGCGCCGACGGAGTCGCGGGACGCGAATGTGGCGAAGCCGAAGAGCACGCCCTCCGGCACGCCGAGCAGGGCCAGGGTATTGAGGGGCTGCGGCTCGCCCGCCACCGGTGTGGCGGCCAGCGCCGCCACGAAGGAGGTGAGCGGCAGCTCGACCGGCGCTGCGCCCGCTCCGGCGAACGCCGCCGGCGCGAGTCGACTCTGCAGCACACCGGCGGCCCGCCCGGCCAGCGGCGAGCGCGCGAGCGGCAGCAGCTCGGAGACGAGCACCGGCCGCGCCTCGATCAAGAGCGAGTCTTCCGGGATGAAGCCCGGCGGCCCCGCCACCGGCTGGAGCACGAGCGCCGCGCGATTGATGACGACGTCGGCCAGCCGGACTCGCCCGCCCGGACAGTCCGCGCACGCTACGCTCAGCGTGTCCAGCCGCTGGCGCAGCCGGAGGAAGCTGCGCCACGTGGGGGTCCCGGTCACCTGGAGGGCGCGAGTCGCGGGCGCGGGCGGATCGAAGACGAACGTGCTCAGGGTCGGCACGACGCCCGAGAGCACGATGGTGTCGGGCCTGGCCGAGGGACGCGCGCGCAACCGGAGCTGCACCGAGGTGATGCGCAGGCGCGCTTCCGCCTCCGCCAGCAGCAGGGCTCCCCGCGCCGCGTTCGCCGTGTCGGTCCACGCCGCCGCGGTCGCCGAGTCGACCGTGAAGGTGAGCGTGTCTCGCCCCGCAGCCCACTCCGCGCTGTCCACCGCCGTGCCGCGCGTCCCGCCCGGCTCGGTCCACGCGAGCCGCACCTGCCCGCTGTCGACCCGCAGCGTCCAGGACGCGCTGCCGGGATGCCACGCCTCCACAATGGGGTACACGCGCAGCCGCACCGGCCCCGGCGCCTGGCTCCGGAGCGTGTCGAAGCGGAGCAGCAGCTCGCCGCCGATGAAGCGGGGGAGCGAGTCGGTGCGCGTGTTCCCGGCAGTGTCGCGGAACGCAACCGTGCCAGGAGCCGGGCCGAAGCGGGACAGCGCGTGCGCTTCCAGGCCTGGCTCGAGCGGCGGTGAGGGACCGCCGAACTCGTGCGCCACGATCAGGAAACCGACCTGTGCCGGCGTATGGAACTGCCCCGCGCTGGTGTCGGCCAGCAGGAACGTGCCGGCATCCAGCACGACCTCGAAGCTGCGCACGACGCCGCCCGGAAGCAGCGGTCCGCCGACTCCCGTCGGATCCTCGTCGCCGCACGCGCCGAGCACGAGCGCCGCGGCCAGCAACCCGGCGAGGAATCTATGAATCATCTGCAAAGAGTTCACAGTTCACAGTTCACAGTTTACAGTTGGAGTTGAACGTTGGAGACCCTGTCAACTGTCAACTGTCAACTGTGAACTCATTTCTCACGCCAGCCGCACGGTACGCCCGCCGACGTCGAACTGATCGAGAATCGCCATGATGACCGCGTCCACCGGCCGATCCTTCGTCTGCTCCGTCTGCCGGGCGGAGCTGCCGGCGGCGTACAGCACGACCTCGCGGAACCCCGCGCCCACCGCATCCACCGCCACCACATAGCCGCCCTCGGGCTCCAGCTCGAGCGTCAGGTTCTCCACGATCAGCAGCTTGACTCCCACGAGCTTCGGATCCTTGCGCGTGGAGACCACCGAGCCGATCACCCGACCCATCCTCATGCGCCGGTCTCCTTTGCCGCGGAAGCCGCGGGCGCGACGCGGCCGCGTTCGGAGTAGAGTTTGTCCAGCCGGAAATGCTCGGGCAGCAGCTCGCCCAGACTCCACTGCACGGCGCCGCCCTCGCTCCCGATCCCCTCGAGCTGGAGGTCCGGCGTGAACTCCGCCAGCGCCTGCCGGCAAGCGCCGCACGGCGCTACCGGGTTCGGTGCGTCCGTC
>JACQPS010000203.1 GCA_016207445.1 Gemmatimonadota bacterium
CCCCTGACCCCTGACCCCTGACCCCTGACCCCTGGTCTTGCGCGGCTGGGCCGCCCGTCACGGCCGCCGGCGCAGGGTCAGCTCGAGCCGCTTCCCCTTGCGCACCACCTCGAGCGCAACGGCTTTGTCCCCGGAGCGTGCCACCGCGCTGCGCAGCTCGCGCACGTGTCGCACCGCTTTGCCGTCGGCGCGGAGGATGACGTCCCCGGATTGCAGGCCGGCCCGCGCCGCGGGTGTGCCGGCTGGAACGTTCAGCACCAACAGCCCCTCCTTCACGGCGCCGAAGTACTCGGCCAGGGCGGGGTTCAGCTCGGTCAGCTCCGCTCCCGCAACCGCGCGGTTGCCGAGCTCGACGGCGCGCAGCGGGGTGAACTCGAAGCCGGCGGTGTCCAAGTGGAAGTGCCACTTGCGGAGGCTGTCGCGGGGGAGAATCCGCCGCAGCTCGAATGCGACGCTGTCGCCGGGGAAGGGCACGTAGACTTTCGGACCGAACATTTCCGGATCGAACCGGAACATGAACCCCGAGTCGCGCTCGATGCGGATGCGCGGCAGGCGCAGGCTGTCGATGCGCACGCGCACGCTGTCCAGCATCTTCCGGATGCTGCCGCGGATCACCTCCACGTCCGGCAGCGCGATCACGAGGCTGTCGGAGTCGATGAACACGTACGAGCGGGGCGCGACGGCGGCGACCGCCACCAGCAGCCGCTCCCGACCCGCGCGCCGCACCTGGAGTCGCACCGTGTCACCCGGTTGCAGCTGGCGAGACAGCTTCACGAGCGATTCCGTGCTCGCGGCCGACCCGTTGATGCGCACGAGCGTGTCGCCGGCCTCCAGCCCGGCGCGCTCGGCGGGGGAGTCATCGACCACGCGGCGGACCACCAGCGTCTCGCGCGCGTCCGAGCGCACCGCTTCGAAGGCGAAGCCGAGCCAGCCGCGTCGCTCCTGACTGCGCGCGAGGGCTGTAGCGGCATTGGCAGCGGCCGCCGCACGCAGGCGCTCGCGCTCCGCGCGCTCGCGGGCAGTCGCGCTCTCCTGTGCGGACAGGCCACCTCCGGCCCCGAGCAGGGCCAGCACGGCGAGTACGGCCGCGAACGTTCGATTCGTCATCATTCGCTCAGAACCATCCTTCGCGTGCGACCGCGAGCTGTTGCAGTGTGGCATTGCGCTGCGCCAGCGCCGCCAGATGGTAGCCGTTGATGACCGGGTCGGCCGGCGCTGCGCCCAGCGCCTCTCTCGTGGTCAGGACGATGCTCTCCAGCGCGGCCAGGCGCGTGACCGGGTCGGTCGCGGCGCCTGTGCCCGAGAGCTCGAGATACCGGCCGAGGGCATCCAGGTACGCCGTCTCCGCCAGGCGGACGCTGCGCGCCGCCTCCTCGCTGCTGGCCGGGACCGCGGCAATGGCCGGTCCCCGCTGCGCTCCTTCCGATTGCAGCCGGCCGCGCAACGCGGCGCCGGCCATGCCGCCGAGCAGGAAAATCGCGAGCGCGGCTGCCATCCTGAGGAACGCCGCGCCCCGCCAGCCGGCGCCGCCCCGCCGCGCATCGCGCCCGTGCGTGCCTGGCCACGGCGCACCGGGCCCCGCGCCGTGCGCCGATTCCGACCGCAGCAACCCCTCGGCCTCGAGCCGCGCCTCCAGCGCGTTCCACTCGGCGGCGCGTGGCGCGAGCTCGGGCAGCTCCCGGAGCGCCGCGGTCTGGCTTCGCAGCGCCTCCAGCTCGGCGCGGCACTCCGCGCACGTGGCGAGGTGCGCCGCGGCGTCGGGCTCGGCGGCCTCGTCCACCAGTTGAGCGAGCAGTTCCGGATTCAGGTGCTGCATACTTCCTCTCCCTGCGTGAGGATCGGCTGGAGCAGTGCGCGCATTTTCGCGCGCGCCTTGAAGAGCTGGCTCTTCGAGGTCCCGGGCGTGATCCCGAGCAGCTCTCCGATCTCCTCGTGCGTGTATCCGTGTACGTCGTGGAGCACCAGGACCTGGCGCATGCCTTCCGGCAGCCGGTCCAGGCTGCGCTCGAGCCGCCAGCGCAGCACCGCGTTTCCAGCCGGCGCGTCCGTGGCGACGTCGCCCAGCGGCTCCTCCCTGCGCGCACGCCGCTCGTGCGCGCGCCGTCCGTGCAGCGCGCTGTTCACCGCGATGCGGTGCAGCCAGGTCGAGAATTCCGCGTCACCGCGGAACGATGGTAGCCCGCGAATCGCGCGCGCCCACGCCTCCTGCGCCCAGTCCTCGGC
>JACQPS010000202.1 GCA_016207445.1 Gemmatimonadota bacterium
ATCCTGCTGTGCCAGAAATAGTCGTCCGCGATCTGATACCGCAGCAGGGCCGCTTGATCGCTCGCCCTCGCGGTATCCAAGGCGGCCCTGTTCATTTCAATCGCGCGCTCGAGCTCGGCTAGGGCCTCATCGTCCTTGCCCAAACGGTGCAGCGCGAGGGCGATCTTGTGGCGGGTGATGCCGCGCTGGTACCCCTTGTCCCAGGCGTTGCGAAAGGCTTCCAGCGCCTCCGCCCAGAGCACGGTGCTGGCCAGCAGGTACTCGCCCAGCTTGTACGAATACTGCCAGTCGTCAGGGGCTGCCGCTATGGCTTTCCGGTACTCCTGGATCGCCCTGTGTGTCGTACCCGACTGCGCATGGCGGCTGGCAGAGGCGAGATGCTCTCGCGCGAGCAGCTCCTTGCGAGACGGATCGAAGTCCACGGCCGCGGCCAGCACCTGGTAGATCTTGTCGTAGTCCCGCCGCTCGCGGTGGATATTGGCCTGCCAGACATACGAGTCTACGATCTGGTATCGCAGCAGGGACACCTGATCACGCGCGCGCGCCGTATCCAAGGCGGCCCTGTTCAATTCGATGGCGCGCTCGAGCTCGGCCAGGGCCTGGTCGTCCTTGCCCAAACGGTGCAGCGCGAGGGCGATCTTGTGGCGGGTGATGCCGCGCTGGTACCCCTTGTCCCAGGCGTTGCGAAAGGCTTCCAGCGCCTCCGCCCAGCGCTCGGTGCTGGCCAGCAGGTACTCGCCCAGCATGTACGAGTAGCAGCGCCACGGGTTTGACTCCTGGCACCAGGCGTCGGGGGCTGCGGCTATGGCTTTCCGGTATTCCTCGATCGCTCGATCCGTCTGGCGGGATTCCGCATAGCGCTTGGCCGCGGCGAAGTGGTCCTCCGCCGCGCGAGGATCCTGGGCGGCAAGCTTGCTCGCCGCACAGAGCAGCACGAGCAGCGGCGCAAGGCAAGCCAGCAGTGGGCGGGCCCGCCTTACGGACGGTGCGGTCATGGTGTTCGGGCCCCGGCCGGGGCGCTGAGGCGGGTGAGAACGAGAGATGGATAAAGGCGGAGGGCGGGGGAGTCGAACCCCCACGGGCCGAAGCCCAGCGGTTTTCAAGACCGCCGCCTTGCCAGTTAGGTCTAGCCCTCCGCCCCTGAATATCGCCAAAACGGCGGCGCGAATCAACCGGTTTTGCGCGTCAGCAAGCCGCGGAACGGCTGCTCACTCGTTGAGCTGCTCGGCCGCCGGCGGCGTCTGCAACTCGACTTCGGCCCGCTCGGCGCCCCCGCCCAGCACGCCCGTGAAGTAGAGCACCGCGCCGATGATGAGGATGGCCAGGATGATCAGGAACGCGTACAGTCCGCCATGCCCGCCCCTTGTGGGCGCCGGCAGATGCACGTGGATCTCGTGCGGCTCGTGCGTCTCGTGGGGCTCGTGCGTCTCGTGGGGCTCGTGCTGCGGCATGTTTCTCCTTCCCTGCGGGGCGGGCGGGCACGCCCGCCGGTCCACGGTCGCGGCCGAGCGGCCGTCGCGCCCGAGAACGGCGCAAGAAGGGCGCCAGGGCGCGTTGAAAACCGGCCGGTCACACGGACCGCCCGCCGCGCGCGCCTTGCTCGCGCCGCCGGCGCCGCCCCATATCCTCTACTCCCGACACGCCTGCTCGAGGAGCCCCATGCCGCCACGCCGACGCCGCCCGCGCTGCCGCCTTGCCCTCCCCATCGCCCTCGCCCTGGCCGGCTCCGGGTGTCGTGGCCCGGGCGAGGTCCGGGTCGAGGTCCCGCCCGACAGCGCGGCGGGAGAGGTGCGCTTCACGCTCGCGGGACCGACCGGAGCGGCACTGGTCGTGCCCGTGCATGTCAATGGCGCGGGGCCCTACGACTTCGTCTTCGACACAGGCGCGACCCTCACCTGCATCGATCAGCAGCTCGCCCGCAAGCTGGGGCTGCGCGACGGGGAGCTCGCACCGCGACTGGGGTTCGCGCTGGGCGGCGCCGGCAGGGTTCAGGTGGTACAGGTCGACAGCCTGCGCATCGGGCGCGTGCAGGCGTTCGAGCTGGACGCCTGCATCATGGATCTGCCCGAAGTGGAAGCGCTCGGGCTGCGCGTGCAGGGGCTCGTCGGGCTCAACTTCATGAAGCCGTTCCGGGTTCACATCGATTTCGAGCGGAGACTACTGCGGCTGGAGGAGGCAACAGAAAAAGCGAACGGCGGCACTTAAACAGCGGCACTTCGAACGGCGGCACTTCGAACGGCGGCACCTCGAACAGCGGCACTTCAAACGGCGGCACTCAAACGGCGGCACTCAAACGGCGGCACTCAATCGGCGGCACTCAATCGGCGGCACTCAAACGGCGGCACTCA
>JACQPS010000017.1 GCA_016207445.1 Gemmatimonadota bacterium
CCGATCGCCGCGTCCTCCTGCGACACGAGTGAGCCGCCCGCCCTCCTCGCCGGCGCCAGCCGGATCCTGCGCAGCCACGAGCGAGCGGCGGGCGGGCGCCGCTCGCTCGGCTGGGACGGTGTGCGCGCCCTGCCGTACAAGCTCGAGACGACGCTGTTCCGCGGCGTGACGCGGCACGTGCTGGCGGCGCCGGAGCGCGCCACGTTCGACGTGCGCTACTACGAGGTCGAGCCGGGTGGGCACACCACGCACGAGGTGCACGAGCACGTGCACGTGATTGTGGTGCTGCGCGGGCTCGGCCGCGTGCGACTCGGCGGCGAGACGCACGAGCTCGGCTTCGCCGACGTCGTCTACATCAGTCCCCGCGATCCCCACCAGTTCCTGAATCCCTACGGCGAGCCGTTCGGGTTTCTCTGCATCGTGGACCGTGCGCGCGATCGGCCCGTGACGGTGGAGGAGTGAGCGTGCCGACGCGGGAGGACGCGCTGCGGCTGCTCGAGGAGTGGGTGGAGAGCCCGGCGCTGCGGAACCACATGAAAGCCGTCGAGGCGGCCGTACGCACGTACGCGCCGAGGTTCGGCAGCGACCCCGACCGCTGGGCGCTCGCGGGGCTGCTCCACGACCTGGACTGGGAGAAGTACCCGAACGAGCACCCGCTGCGCGCTGTCGAGGAGCTGCGCCGCCGCGGCTACCCGGAACATGTGCTGCACGCGATCCTGGCCCATCGCGGCGGCTTTACCGGCGTCGCGCCCGAATCGCAGCTCGACCGCACGCTGCTCGCCTGTGACGAGCTGACCGGTCTCGTCACCGCGACCGCGCTGGTCCGGCCCACGGGCATCGATGATCTGACCGCGAAGTCGGTGAAGAAGAAGATGAAGGATCCGACCTTCGCCAAAGGCGTCGACCGGGAGGACGTGCGGCGTGGGCCCGAGCTGCTCGGCGTCGAGCTGGACGATCACATCGAGACGGTCATCGCCGCCATGCGCGGCATCGCCCGCGAGCTGGGGCTGACCGGCGAGCAGGTTCGGGGCGGCGCGGCCTAGCGCGACGCCGCGCCGCCGGAGGCTGACGCGCTACGCGGCGCCCGCCGCGCGCGCGAGGCGGTCCAGGACCTTGTCGACGCCGCCGATCACATCCACGAGCGCCGCCCGATCCTCTGCGGCCGCCACTTCGTGCGCGAACTGGAGCAGCAGCGTGCGCGCCGCGTCCCGGTCGAAGCTGGCCGCCGCCCGGCGGGGCCGGCCGCGCGCCGCCCGGCCGGGCGGCCGCCCGCGTGCCGCGGCGCGGCGACGGCGGCGCGTGCCCGCCCGTATGCGTCGCACCTGCAACGGGTAGCGGGCGTGAAACTGGCGCAGCTTCAATCGGGCGATCTTCTTGTCGATCTGTTTCGCTTTCTGGTACAGCTCGTCCGCTTTGACGCTCGGATTCTTTTCGATCTCCTCCCGCACCATACGCATGACCTTCTCGTTCACCGCGGCCATTCGCGCCTCCTTGTACCGGCTGGCCACCCCTTTGATGGGATCGGTGGCAAAAGACTCCAGCCGTCAGGGCGTGTCAAGTGCGGAACTAAAGTCGACAGTTCACAGTCGACAGTTGACAGTCGACAGTTGACAGTCGACAGCCGGCCCCCATATTGCCGCCGCCATTGCACCGGAGGGCGGATGACGAGGAGCGCGCAACCAGGCCGGGCGGCTCGCGCAGCGCGGGGCACGCTGGTGCTGCTGGCCGTGGCGTGTGGCGACGTGGCCACGTCCGACACCCGCGGCTATACGAAGGCGACGCTGGAAGACCCCGGGCTCACGATCCGGGCAGAGCGCAGCACGGCGATGGACGCCCTCGGAGACCCGATCCTCCCGCTGGCGGCGGAGCTGCAGCCGGAGGCGAATTAACTTCAGTCGACAGTTGACAGTTGACAGTTGACAGTAAACCGTGGGCGGCGACGGGTCGGAGGAATCGCAGGATGCGTTTCGGGCCAAGCAGTCACTGTCAACTGTAAACTGTCGACTGTTAACTGGTAGTGCCAGGTGCCTTCCTCGTCGGGCTCCGAGGGCAGCTAGCTCCCCCTCCCAGGACTGAGCGTCGTGCGCACGATCATCGAACCGTTCAAGATCAAAGCGGTCGAGCCGATCCGCCTGACCACGCGCGCGGAGCGCACGGACAAGCTGCGGCACGCCGGCTACAACGTCTTCCTGTTGCACGCCGATGACGTGCTCATCGACCTGCTCACCGACAGTGGCACCGCCGCCATGAGCGCCGAGCAGTGGGCAGCGGTCATGCGCGGCGACGAGGCGTACGCCGGCAGCCGGTCGTGGTACCGCTTCGAGGCCGCCGTGAAGGACCTGTTCGGCTTTCGCCACGTGATCCCGACGCACCAGGGACGGGCCGCCGAGCGCATCCTGTTCAGCACGGTGTGCCGGCCGGGCGACGTCGTCCCCAACAACACGCATTTCGACACGACGCGCGCCAACATCGAGGCGGTGGGTGCGCAGGCCGTGGACCTGCCCTGCCCGGAGGCGCGGCGCACGCAAGAGCCGCACCCGTTCAAGGGCGACATGGACGTGACCGGGCTGGAGCGGCTGATCGCAGAGGTGGGGGCGGAGCGCGTGCCGCTGGTCATGCTGACGGTCACCAACAATTCCGGCGGCGGGCAGCCGGTTTCCCTGGCCAACCTGCGCGCGGTACGCGCGCTGTGCGGCCGCCACGGCATTCCGCTTTACCTCGATGCTTGCCGCTTCGCCGAGAACGCCTTCCTCATCAAGCTGCGCGAACCCGGGTACGCAGACCACTCGGTGCGCCAGATCGCGCGCGAGATGTTCTCGCTCGCCGATGGCTGCACGTTCTCCGCGAAGAAGGACGGCCTGGCCAATATCGGCGGCTTCCTCGCCACCAACGACGACCGCCTCGCCGAGCAGGAGAAGGACCTGCTCATCCTGACCGAAGGATTTCCCACGTACGGCGGCATGGCCGGCCGCGACCTGGACGCGATCGCGGTCGGGCTGCGCGAGGTGCTCGAGGAAGACTACCTGACGTATCGCCTCGCGTCCGTCCGCTACCTCGGCGAGCACATTGCGCGCGCGGGCGTGCCCATCGTGCAGCCGCCGGGCGGCCACGCCGTCTACATCGACGCGGCCGCGTTCCTGCCCCACGTGCCGCCGCTCCAGCTCCCGGGACAGGCGCTGGTCGCGGAGCTTTACGTCGAGGGCGGCATCCGCGCGGTCGAGATCGGCACGGTCATGTTCGGCCGGCACGATCCCGAGACGGGCGCCGAGACCGCGGCGCCCATGGAGCTGGTGCGGCTCGCGATGCCGCGCCGCGTCTACACGCAGAGCCACGTCGACTATGTGGTCGAGGCGATCCTCGAGGTCTGGCAGCGGCGGGAAGGCATGGGCGGGTTCCGCATCGTGCGTCAGGCCGCCGTGCTGCGCCATTTCACCGCTCGCTTTGAGCCGCTGTACTCTGTCGGAGGTTGACCATGGCACACAAAGCCGAAGCCGCGCGCGCCGGGATCGGCATCGGCACCGCGCTCGCGATCACGATCTCCTGGAGCCTGAACAAATCGATCCTCTGGGCGATCTTCCACGGGCTGCTTTCCTGGGTCTACGTCGTCTACTACGTGATCAAGTATTAGCTTCTCCCCGTGCTGGAACGCCTGTTCCAAATCCACCGCAGCCGCACCACGGTCCGGACGGAGGTCGCAGCCGGCTTCACCACGTTCCTCACGATGGCGTACATCGTGGTGGTGAACCCGTCGATCCTGGCGGAGGCGGGCGTGCCGTTCGAGGGTGCGCTCTTCGCCACCTGCATCGCGAGCGCGATCGCGATGGTGGTCATGGGGCTGGTGGCCAACTACCCGTTCGCGCTCGCGCCCGGCATGGGGCTGAACGCTTATTTCACCTACACGGTCGTGCAGGGACTGGGCGTGCCGTGGCAGACGGCGCTCGGCGCCGTGTTCCTGTCGGGTGTGGCCTTCCTGCTGCTGACCGCGGGGCGCGTGCGCGCCCTGGTGGTCGACGCCGTGCCCGCCACGCTCAAGGCCGCGGCGGCCGCCGGCATCGGCGTCTTCATCGCCTTCCTCGGGCTGCGTAACGCGGGCGTGGTCGTGGCCAGCCCCGCGACCTTCGTGGGGCTGGGGCGCATCGCGGCCGGGGGGACCTTGCTCTCGCTGGCCGGGCTGGTCGTCACCGCGGCGCTGCTCGCGCGCCGAGTCAAGAGCGCGCTCATCTGGGGGATCCTGGGCGTGAGCGCGGCGGCCATGGCGCTCGGGCTCGCGCCGCTCCCGGAGGCCGTGCTGTCCGTGCCGGACGCCGGCTCGACCTTCCTGGCGCTCGATATCCGCGGCGCCCTCGCGCTCGGTTTCCTGGACATCGTCTTCGTCTTCCTGTTCGTGGACCTGTTCGACAGCGTGGGCACCTTCATGGGTCTCGCGTTGCAGGGTGGGTACCTCACGCCCGACGGGCGCATCCCGCGCGTCAATCGGGCGCTCTTCGCCGATGCGACCGGCACCGTCGCCGGCGCGCTGCTCGGCACCTCCACGGTCACCACGTACATCGAGAGCGCGGCCGGCATCGGCGAGGGCGGGCGCACGGGCCTGGTCGCGGTGGTCGTCGCCGCGCTGTTCCTGCTCGCCGCCTTCGCGGCGCCGATCGCGGGCGCGATCCCGCCGATCGCGACCGCGCCCGCGCTCATCGTGGTCGGCGCGCTCATGCTGCGGGCAGTGGTGGCCGTGCCCTGGGACGACATGTCCGAGGCGGTGCCCGCGTTCCTGACCATTCTCGCCATGCCGCTCACCTTCTCGATCGCCAACGGCCTCGCACTCGGCTTCATCAGCTACGTGCTCGTGAAGGTGCTGGCCGGGCGGTTCCGCGAGGTGAGCCCGCTCGTCTACCTGCTCGCGGCG
>JACQPS010000204.1 GCA_016207445.1 Gemmatimonadota bacterium
CTCGGGTCGGCGCTTCGTTATGCATAGGGGCGGCCGCTCAGGTGCGAACCGGCGCTTCGTTATGCATACCGGCGGCCTCTCACGAGTGGGCGGCCTCGGCGGCACGCCCCCGCTCACGAGCGGGCCGGCCTCGACTACACGCCCCCGTTCGACCATCGCCGGCGGGCTCGTGCGCGCGTCTCGCCCAGATAGGCGTTCGGCACGTGCTCCACCGTGAACTCGGCGCCCAGATCGGTTCCGTATTCCGCGGCGTCGGCACGAGCGCGTTCCATCCCGAACGCGGTGCGCCCCGCAGCACGCGACGCGCGCGCATAGCTCGCCACCAGGAACGGCACCAGGAAGTTCAGCGAGATCCGGAACATGTCCCTGCCTCCGAACGAGAGGTGCTGGATCGCCTGGGCCTGGTGGATGCTCGTGAGCAGGGTACCCACCAGCGCGGCGATCTTGAGGCTGTGCAGCCAGCTGCGGGTTACCGCCTGCGACGCCTTGGCCATGCCGCCTCAGGCCGATCCGGCGCTCGAGCGGCGCCGCGGAGCCACCGTGGGCACAGTCAGGCCCAGCCGCACGCCGGCCGGCGCCGCGGGCGCGCCATATAGCGTGCCCACGACGCTGCCGTAGATCAGGTGGCCGAGCAAGCTGCCGCCGGCCAGCACCGCCGATCCAGAGAACACGGGCATTCCCATCATCGGGATCACCACGAGCTGCGCCATGAGCCACGGCGCGACGCCGTAGAGTGCGCCGCGCAGCCAGGGCGCACCGAAGAGCCGCGTGGCGATGGTCGCATACAACGCGGCCAGGATCGTCCCGATCATGAAGTGGCCGGTCCAGCCGAGCGCGACACTGCCACCCATCGCGCCGGCGAGCATCGCCGCCGGATTCATCCGCGGGATGCGCATCATGGGCGCGAGGTACAGCCCCACCACCGTCATCGCCGCCGTGGCGGCGATCCCTGCGAACACTGCCTTTCCCCACCGCACGTTCATCTCCGTCTCCTGTAATTGAGTCGCGTTTCGTAAACGCCAGGTGCGCGCCCTCGAGGCGCGCACCGCTCCGAACCGGACCGTACCGGCGACGGTTCCCAATCCGGAAACCGCGCGGGCGGATCACCGGTTCGCTGAGAATGTGGATCCACAGCTACTCCGTTTCGGAGTATCCGGCCGTGGTCCGGCTGCGGACGGGCAGGCAGGTGAACATTTCTAACATGCCGTGACGACAGGACTTACGCGCGACCCGTACCGGATTGGGTCCGGCGGCACGGCGGTTGTACTGTGTCATGCGCCGCCGTGGTCACGGTCGCCTTGTCCAGCGGTCTTAAACGACCACCTGTAGATGCACGGGGTGCGAGAACCTCGTGAACGAAAGGAGCGAGCCATGTCACACCGCGTTGTTTCACTGATCGTCGGCATGCTGGTACTGAGCGCCGGGGCAGTTCGCGCGCAGGTGCTTGGCGGAGTCGGCGTGCCGGGAGGAGAGGTCGTGTCCTTGACCGTTTACGGCGGGGGCTTTTCGCCGGCGGAGGATCTTTCGTCGACGTCGGACTTCTCGAGTTCGGGCACGGTGGGTGGGGCAGTGACGCTGTGGGCGCACCGCTACGTGGGGATCCGCGGGAGCGTGCTGTACGCGCAGACGGACATCGATGGCAGCACGCCGGCCGCGCTGGTTGGAGAGGAGCCGAACGTGTGGGCGTATAGTGGGGACGTGCTGCTGCGGCTGCCGATCTCGACCACGCCCGGCACCGGTTGGTTCTTCCCGTACCTGGTCGGCGGGCTGGGCGCGAAGACGTACGACTTCGATGCTGCGGACGCGGAAACGGACTTCGCCGGCAATTTCGGTGTCGGCTTCGAATACCGGTTCGGGCGGTGGGGTTTCCAGGTCGAGGGTCGGGACTTCGTCTCCAAATTCGACCATTTCGGCGTCGACCAGACGCAGCACGACCTGGTGTACACCGGCGGGATCAGCCTGAGCTTCTGAGGCGGGAGTGCGGCGGATCCTCGAGCATCTCGGCCGGTCATCGCTTCTGGCGGCGGCAGTCGTGAGCGCGTTGCCGCACCCGCAGCATTGGCTGGCCGGCGCCTTCGAGGAGGCGAGGCGGCAGGCGTACGGCGCGCTCCCGCTGGTCCTCTTTCTGACCGGGCTGGGTGGGGCTGTGACCTCGCAACAGACGGGCTACCAGTTCGAGGGCGTGCTGCCGTATTGGGTCATCGGCAGTGTGGTGGCGGCCAGCGTGATCACCGAGCTGGCACCGTTGCTCACGGGAATCGCCCTGGTCGGGGTCGTGGGCGCGCGCATCGCGGCGGAGCTGGGCGCGATGGAGGTCACCGAGCAGGTGGACGCGCTGGAGGTGATCGGCCGTGACCCCGTGACCTATCTCGTGGTGCCGCGCGTATTGGCCGGGTTGCTCGCGGCTCCGGTGCTGGTGGCGCTGGCGCTGGCCGCATCCCTGTTCGCTGGCTGGGGCGTGGCCGTGCTGGTTACGCCGGTCACCTCGGCCGAGTTCTGGTTCGGTGTGCGCTACTACATGCGGGATTTTCCGTTGTTCTTTGCGTTGATCAAGGGCGCAGCATTCGGGTTGAGCATCACCTTCATTGCCAGCTATGTGGGGCTGCAGGCGCGCGGCGGCTCGAGGGGCGTGGGCCGAGCCACGACGCGGGCGGTGGTCGCCATGGTCTCGGCGCTGCTGGTGCTCGACACGCTGTTTGCGCCGCTTCTGAAGTTGGTGCCGTCATGATCCGGATCGAGAAGGTGCACAAGACCTTGGGCGGTCAACCTGTGCTGCGCGGCGTAAACCTGACCGTGCGGTCGGGCGAGGTGCTGGCGCTGGTAGGCGGGTCGGGTGCGGGCAAGAGCGTGCTGCTCAAGCACGTCATTGGCCTGATGCTGCCGGACGAAGGGGAGGTGTTTGTGGCCGGCCGCCCCGTGGGACGCGCGAGTTTTGCCGAGCTGGCCGAGCTGCGCCGCCGCATGGGGTACGTCTTCCAGGACGGCGCGCTGCTGGACTCCCTCACGATCCGCGAGAACCTGAGGCTGGCGATGGCCGACGAGGACTGCGCGCGAGACGCGTACTACTGCCCCCGCCGCATTGTCGAGAGCCTGGCCACCGTCAATCTCGATGACAGCGTGCTGGACAAGCATCCGGACGAGATTTCCGGCGGCATGCGCAAGCGCGTGGGCGTGGCCCGCGCAATCATTCACCGGCCGGACATCATCCTCTACGACGAGCCCACGACGGGGCTGGATCCGCAGAACGTCGTGCAAGTCAATGAGGTGATTCTGAAAGCCCGGCAGCAGCTCGGCGCCACCAGCCTGATGGTCACGCACGACGTCGCCGCCCTACGCGCCGTGGCAGACCGCGTGGCGCTCCTGGCCGACGGGTGCGTCCGCTTCCAGGGGACTCCCGGCGAGTTCTTCGATTCGGCCAATCCGTCTGTGCGGTCGTTCCTGGGCCGCCGCGCCGGCGCCCTCGCGGAGGTCGCCTGATGGCTGGCTACGACCGGGGGCGCGACGTGGCGCCCGTCGGCGGCCTCGTGGCATTCGCGATCGTGGTATTCAGCGCGCTGTTCCTGTGGCTCACGGACCGGGGCTTCGGGCGCCAGCGCGCCGACCTGTACGTGCACCTCCCGAGCGCAGAACGGCTCAAGAAGGGAGACCCGGTGCTCTTCCGGGGTGTGCCCGTGGGCGACGTGCGCGCTCTGGACTTCGCCCCAGACGGCGGTGTCGTCGTGCGGACCCGCCTCAAGCGCCGCGTGCTCCTCGGCGACGACGCGACGGCCTCGCTCGTCGCCGTAGACGTGTTCGGCGCGCAATCCGTGGTACTGCGCGAGGGGTCACCCGGGACTCGCCAGCTTCAGGATGGCGATACGTTGCCGGGCGCCGCCGCCCCCTCGCTCGCTGCGCGCGCAGAGGCGCTGGGCGCCACGGCGCAACGGTTACTGGGTGACACCACCGTGAGCTTGGTGCACGGCTCCCTCGCGGGCGTAGCGCAGTCCGCGCTCGAGCTGCATACCTTCCTGGCCGGTGCGAACACGCTCCTCCGCACGCAGAGCGCGAACCTGGAGGTGGCCACTGCGAGCCTGGCGCAACTCGCTCGGAACCTCGAGGGGGCAACCAGCGGCCGCGAGCTCGCCGCGACCGCCGCCAACCTCCAGGCCACAACGGCCAACCTGGCGGCGATGACCGCCAACCTGGAGGCAGGCTCCGCTACCGTCGCGCGCGTGCTGGCAAAGCTGGAGAACGGCCAGGGCACCGCTGGCCGGCTGCTCAACGACCCCGCACTGTACGAGCGCGCCTTCGCCGCGACCGGCAGCCTGGACGCCCTCCTGCGCGACGTACGCGAGCACCCCAAGCGCTACATCAACGTTTCCGTCTTTTGAGCCGGTCATGCAGGTGGCAGCTAAGCGCCAGCGCCCGGGCCGTGCTATTCCATTGTGGAGGCATCGCCCTCATCCATTGCGGAGTATCGCACCCCGGTCCGGCGCCGTACTGCACTGCATGGCAGGCCTCTAACGTGCCGGTACGACAGCCGTTGCCGCTGTCGACGGCGGCCTCCGGCCCTCGTGGCACGCCCGTTGTACTCACGCGTTCTCCAACAGAGACCTGATCCCCACCTGCGGCCCACTCATTTTCGAGGAGGAATCCCGATGCGTACCTCGCTCGCTGCGCTCAGCGTTGTGCTCCTGGTAGGTATCACGCCCGCAGTCGCTCAGACGCAGGTCCCGGTTGTACGGACCTCGAGTAAGAGCTTCGAGAACACAGTCGCCGCGCTGGAATCCGCGATTCAGGCCAAGGGGTTCATGATCGTTGGCGGGGTGGACCACCAGAACATGCTGCGGATGGTGGGCGCGCGGGCCGGCGGGAGCCGGCTCCTCGAGTTCGGCAAGCCGGACATGATGAAGCAACTTCTTCCGCAGAACCCGGAGATCGGTCTCACGATGCCGCTTCGTGTTTACGTGTACGAGGGCCCCAACGGTGGGGTTCTGGTGAGCTACTACAAGCCCTCGGACCTCTTTGGCGCGTTTCAGAAGAAGGCGCTCGAGGGTCCGGGGATGATGATGGACCAGGCTGTGGCCGAGATCATCGCCGCAGCGCTCAAGTAGCAGAAGCAGGTCGATGCTGATCACGTGGGTGGATCTGCTCTTTGCGGCGCTGGGCCTCCTGGGGATCGCCGCGGGCTTCTTCTGGCGCTCCGGCCAACCCGGACCGGCTGAGCCGCCCGCGGGCAGCCTGCCGGAACTAGGGCTGACGGGCCTGGCGCTCGGCGCCGCCGCCGTGGGGCCCAACATCGTGGTCGTAGCGCTCACGCCCGGCATGCCGAGCATGCCGCCTCTCACGCGGGCTGTCCTGATCCCATCCCTGATCGTCCTGACCGCTGTCGCCGTCGTCGCGTGGCTGCTGGGTTTGCCCAGACTGACCAACCGGTTGTGGGCGGGGATCTGGATCGGCGCGGTGGCGACCGCGTCCCTGGACGTGATCCGCCTGAC
>JACQPS010000205.1 GCA_016207445.1 Gemmatimonadota bacterium
CCGACGGAACATAAGTCGAGCGAAAGGCGAGATCGATCTGCGGTGAGTGAGGCCAACCTGGGCGTGACCGGGCCCGGCACGGGAGCCGTCAGGGCAACCGTGCTCGCTCTGGTCGCCGATCTGCTGTTCGACGCACGCATCCGGGCCGCCGCCGCGCAGGCGGGCACGGCGGCCGTCACCGTGAGGCGCGGGGACGAGCTCGTGCGCCGGGCACGCGAGGGCAGGGCGAGCCTCATCCTGGTGGATCTGGATGCGCCGGGGGCGGACGCCGCGGCGGCGATCTCCCGGCTCAAGGCGGATCCGGTGACGCGCGGGGTGCGCGTCGTCGCCTACGTCTCGCACGTGAACACGGCCGCGACCCTGGCGGCACGCGCAGCGGGCGCGGACCGCGTGCTGGCCCGATCGGCGTTCGTGCGCGAGCTGCCCTCGCTGATGCGGACGCTCGCGACCGGGACAACACATAGCGGCGAGGATGCCGAAATTATTTAACCGCAGAGGCGCAAAGAACGGGAAGAAAGCCGCAAAGAACGGACGTACAAAAATTTTTCACATCCGCTCTTTGCGTACTCTCTTTGCGTTTCTTTGCGCCTTTGCGGTAAAAAAACGCCCGCAACATCGCGGGCGTTTGTCCGTGTCGACGACGCTCAGGCCGCGTCCTGCTCCTCCTTCAGCTTGCAGTCGATGCAGTAGCGGGCGTGAGGGAGTGCGTCCAGGCGCTCGAAGCTGATCGGCTTGCCGCAGTTGTGGCAGACGCCGAAGTTCTGCGGATCCTTGTACAGCCGCCGCAGCGCTTCCTCCACGCGGTAGAGGTAGCGGCCCTCCTTGCTCGCGAAGAGCAGCATCTTCTCCCGCTCCATCGCGTCGGTGCCCAGATCGGCGATGTGATCGGAGTACGAGTACAGGTCCGAGTCCGCCTGCTCGGCCGTTTGCTTGGCCAGCTGGTCGAACTGACCGAGGGAGCGAAGCGCTCGCTCCCGCTCTCGCAGCAGCCGCTTTTGCAGGTGCTCGACCTGCTCCTTGTTGAGCCTCTTGGTCATGGGCTTCATCGCCACACTCTCGTTCGAACGGGCTGAAAGGAGAGACCTGCGCCATCCGCGCGGGGGCGCGTGCACCCGTCCGCGGCTAAGCACCAAAAGATAGCAGCGCCAAGCTGGAAGGACAAGCGGCCCCGGGGCTTACGGCAAGAGGGCGGCCGCCGGCCCGGCCGGGATCAGGCCGGCAAGATGAGGCCGGTCAGATACATGAGCAGCAGACCCATGAGCAGCCCTGCCACGTTGAGCGGCGCGGCCAGGCCCCCTGTGGCGGTGCGGCCGAAGAGGCGCCACAGCTCGTAGACGACCTGGGCAATGGCGCCGGCACCGATCGCGAAAAAGAGCGTGGTCCAGAGGGGCGAATAGCCGAACGCTCCGATCCAGGTGCCGAAGACGGTCGGCACGCCGGCCACCGCGCCCAGAAGCACCAGCTGCCGCAGCCGGGGCCGCTCGACCGCGAGCGGCGCCACGATGCCCAGCCCCTCCGTGCTGTTGTGCAGCAGGAAGCCTACGACCAGGAAGGTTCCGAGCGCGATCTCGCCCGATGTGTACGCGGTACCGATCGCGAGCCCCTCGCCGAGGTTGTGCAGCCCGATGCCGAGCGCGATCAGCCCAGCGACGTAGAGCGCCGAGCGCGCCCGTCGCCTCACGGCGCGCCACTCGCCGACCGCGGCCAGCGCGAGCGGGGTGCCGAGCAGACCCAGCAGCACGAGCGCCAGACCCTGGAAGGCGCCCGCGACCAGGGCGGACGTCTCGAGGGCTTCGGCCAGGGCGTCGACTCCCAGGAAAACGAGCAGACCCATGGTGAGACTGAGGAAAAAATCCAGCCAGCGCCGCGGGATCGAGCGCAGGAACGGAAACCAGAGCAGCCCGAGGAAGACCGGGATCACCCCGGCATACACGCCCAGCAGAGCGAAGGTGGTCAGGTAGCGCGCATTGGCTGCGGGCGTGCGCGTCGCCACCTCGATCGCGCCCGAAAACGTGAGGCCCGTGCGCGAGACCAGCGTTACCTCGTGCGGCTCGCCCTCCACCCACGGATAGCGGAGGCGGATAGTGCGGCGCTCCAGCCGGCCGATGGTGCGGTCGCCATCGAGCGTGTGCTGCCACGCGGCCTCGTCCACCAGCACCTGCGCCACGGTCACGGGCTCGGGGCCGCCGTTCACCACGCGCACTTCCAGGAGCCCGGGTTCGGGGAGCGTGATGCGCTCGATCGTGAGCTCCTCGACGGGCGGAAAGGCCTGCCGGAACACGCCGATCGGGCCGAAGCGGAAGAAGACGACGACGAGGCCGGCCAGCAGTGCGAGTGGCGCGAGTCCCTTCACCCACGTCGGGATCGCTGCCCGATCCTCGCTGGGCGCGGCAAGGGGATCACGCGGAGACGCAGAGCCGCGGAGGTGCTCCTCTGCGTCTCCGCGGCTCCGCGTGACCTTTGCGGTATCGGGCGCGGCCGCAGGTGCGGACGTCGGCGGCGTCGCGGGTGCGGACCTCACCGAGTCAGACATGCGTCGGCTCCTTTACGTCGAAGATGCCGATCCAGCCCAGCTCGGCGAACTCGCTCTGGTGCGCGTGGAACATGAACGGGCCGGGGTGCGTGAAGGTGAACTCGAGCACGGCGCGCTCGCCCTGGCACAGCATGATCGTGTCCGTCCATTCGTAGCGCTCGAGGTCGGTCCCCGTCCGGTACAGCCGGAAGAAGTTCCCGTGCAGGTGCAAGGAGTTGATCAGGTCGAACTCGGTCATGTTGATCAGGTAGACGCGCGTGAGCTCGTCCCGCCGCAGCGGGATCGGGTGCTTCTGGTAGTGGAAGGCCACCGTGTTCACGGAGTAGACCTCGTTCTCGCCATCGAAGTTGGTGTCGAAGCCGTTCATCACCATGACCAGCTCGCGCGCGGGCGGGCGGCCCTGGCGCGGGTCGATCAGAAAGACGCCGTACAGCCCCTTGTGGATGTGACGCTTGAGCGGCACCGAATGGCAGTGGTACAGGTGCAGCCCGAAGGGCTCGGCGTCGAACTCGTAGACGAACGTCTGCCCCGGCTCGACGCTCTCGAAGGCGCCATCCTGGTTGGCGGCGTGGATGCCGTGAAAGTGGATGGTGTGCGGGTGCGTGCCCGCGTTCACGAAACGCACGCGCACGCGGTCGCCCTCCGTGCAGCGGATCGTCGGTCCCGGAACCTGGCCGTTGTAGGTCCAGGCAGGGAAGAAGACGCCGGCCGCCACCTCGATCTCGCGGTCCACCGCCACCATCTCGAACTCGCGCAGCGTCTGACCGTTGGGGAGCCGCGACACGCGGCCCGCGTCGAAGTGCGTCAGGAACGCCGTCGGGTCGAAGCCGCCCGGCTGGATCTCGCCCACGGTCGCCAGGTGCTCGTGCGGTCCATGCGCCGGCGCCTGCCCGGCCGGCAGCTCGGCGAGCTGCCGCGGGCGGAACGCGAGCGCGCCGCCGCCCGCCGCCAGTCCGGCCGCGCCGAGCGCGCCGGCCTTGATCAGGTCGCGGCGCGTGAGGCGCGCGGCGCCGGCGCCCGCGACGACCTCACCCGCGCGCGCGCCCTCATCGCCCGGGAGGATCGGTCGCCCGGAATCGTTCTCAAGCATCGTCGCCTCCCTCGCCCCGAGCGTGGTCCAGGGGCTCGACCCGCAGCGATCCCGCCAGCTCCGGCCCCAGGAACTCCTGCTTCCCCGCGATCCGGACCCGCAGCGGCCCGCGGAACGGGGCGCGCTCGAGCACCTCCACCTCGACACCGGGGGCGACGCCGAGCGTCCCCAGGTACCGGAGCACCGCCGGATCCTCGTCGCTCACCCGACGCAGCACCGCCGCGCGCCCGATCTCCAGCTCCGCCAATGTCGAGTACTGCGGCTCCTCGAACGTCCGCCCCACGCCGGGAATCGGCGCGCCGTGCGGATCCCGATCCGGTTGACCCAGCACCTGCGCCATGCGCTCGATCAACTCGTCCGATGCCGCGTGCTCCAGCCGTTCCGCTTCCGCGTGCACCCGGTCCCACGTGTAACCCAGCACCTCGCTCAGGAAGAGCTCCAGGATCCGGTGACGCCGGATCAGGCGCAGCGCCTCCTGCTCGCCCTCGCTGGTCAGCGAGGCGCCGTAGTAAGGCACGTGCTCCACGAGGCCCTGCTCCGAGAGCCGCTTCAGCATCCCGGTCACCGAGCCGGCCGCGATCTGGAGCCGATCCGCGATCGACGACGTGCTGGCGCGGTCCTCCTCCCGGCTCAGCATGTAAATCGTTTTCAGGTAATCTTCTACGGCGGGGGAGGGCATGAGTCACTCCGAATTTTCTGTTTATGCCAGCCGAACGTTCGTTTTAGCTTGTGCTAAAGTCGCCCGGCTGTCAAGGGGTCCCCTGCAGCTGGTGCCATAACGCGCGGACGCGGCGAGATGGTTGCAGGGACGCGACGGCGGGGCATATAGTGATTGGTTCGGGACACCGGAAACGTAGCAGCGGAGAGGGTTCCATATGGCGGCACGCGAGCAGGCGCTGGTGGTGCTTCTCACGGAAGAGCGGCGCTTTGCGCCCCCCGACGAGTTCCGCGAGCGCGCGCACGCGGCGGATGCGGCGATCTACGCGCGGGCACAGGAAGACCCGGAACGGTTCTGGGCGGAATGGGCGCGGGAGCTGGACTGGTTCGAGCCGTGGCGCGAGGTGCTGGAGTGGCAGCCGCCGCACGCACAGTGGTTCGTGGGCGGGAAACTCAATGCGGCTCACAACTGCCTCGACCGGCACCTCGAGACGGCGCGCCGGAACAAGGCGGCGCTGGTGTGGGAGGGGGAGCCCGGCGACGAGCGGGTTTTCACCTACTGGGACCTGCAGCGCGAGGTATCGAAGTTCGCGAACGTGCTGAAGAAGCTCGGGATGGGGAGGGGCGACGTCGTCGCCATCTATCTGCCGATGATCCCGGAGGCGGCGATCGCGATGCTGGCGTGCGCGCGCATCGGCGCGCCGCACTCCGTCGTCTTCGGCGGCTTCTCGGCGGACAGCCTGCGCGACAGGATCAACGACGCGCGCGCGAAGGTGCTGGTGACGGCGGACGGCGGCTTCCGGCGCGGCCGCTCCGTGCCGCTCAAGGAGAACGCGGACCGCGCGCTGGAGGATACGCCCTCGATCGAATGGGTCGTGGTGGTGCGGCGCGGCGGTGGGCTGGACGTGCCGGTGTCGATGAAGCCGGGGCGGGACGCGTGGTACCACGAGCTCGTGGCCGAGGCATCGGCCGACTGCCCGCCCGAGCGGATGGATGCGGAGGATCTGCTGTACATCCTGTACACGTCTGGTACGACGGGGAAGCCGAAGGGCGTGGTGCACACGACCGGCGGCTACCTCACGCAGTGCTACGCCACGACCAAGCTCGTCTTCGACCTGAAGGAAGAGGACTGCTACTGGTGCACGGCGGACGTGGGGTGGGTCACGGGACACAGCTCATCGTGTACGGCCCGCTCTCGAACGGTGCCACCGTGTTCCTGTACGAGGGCGCGCCCGACTGGCCGGACCGCGGCCGCTTCTGGAAGCTGATCCAGAAGTACGGCGTGACGGTGTTCTACACGGCGCCGACCGCAATCCGCGCGTTCATGCGTTGGGGCACGGAATGGCCCGCGGCGGCCGACCTGCGCACGCTGCGCCTGCTCGGCACGGTCGGCGAGCCGATCAACCCCGAGGCGTGGATGTGGTACCAGGAGCCCATCGGCCACGGCCGCTGCCCGATCGTGGACACCTGGTGGCAGACCGAGACGGGCGCGATCATGATCACGCCGCTCCCCGGCATCACCGAAACGAAGCCGGGGAGCGCGACGGTGCCCTTCCCGGGGATCTCGGCCGAGGTCCTGAACGAGAAGGGCGACGCCGTCTCCGCCGGTTACCTGGCGATCACCCGCCCGTGGCCCGCGATGCTGCGCACGATCTACGGGGACGACGAGCGCTACCGGCAGCAGTACTGGTCCCAATGGAAGGACGCCTACTTCACGGGTGACGGCGCCAAACGGGATCAGAACGGCTACTTCTGGATCCTGGGCCGCGTGGACGACGTGCTGAACGTGGCCGGCCACCGCATCGGCACCATGGAGGTCGAGAGCGCGCTCGTCGACCATCCCGCGGTGGCCGAGGCGGCGGTCGTGGGTAAGGCGCACGAGCTCAAGGGCCAGGCCATCGCCGCCTTCGTGACCGTGAAGGAGGGGCGCGAGACCACCGAGCGCCTGAAGGACGAGCTGAAGCAGCACGTGGTGAAGAAGATCGGCGCGATCGCGCGGCCGGATGATATCCTCTTTGCCGCGGACCTGCCCAAGACGCGCTCCGGCAAGATCATGCGGCGGCTCTTGCGCGACATTGCCGAAGGGCGCGCCCTCGGCGACACGACCACGCTCGCGGACCCGGCCGTGGTGGCGCGGCTCAAGGGCGAGTACGAGGAGAAGGAGTCCTGACTGCAGGGGTCAGGGGCCAGGGATCAGGGGTCAGCTTTCCCGGCTGCGCGAATGTGCCGGCGAGCGGCCCGATCCCGCAAACCCCTGACCCCGAACCCGAACCCCTGACCTCTCTCTAAGGCAATGCGCGTTCGCAGATTCGTGGTGGTCGGCCTGGGCAACTTCGGCAGCGGGCTGGTCGAGATGCTGCACGCCCGCGGCCAGGATGTGATCGCCATCGATGTCGACGAGGCGAAAGTCGAGGCGGCGCGCCCGTTCGCGAGCCGCGCCGCCGTGGGCGATGCCACCGATGCGGGCGCGCTGGACCGCCTGGGCGCGAGCGGGTGCCATGCCGCGGTGGTCAGCGTCGGGACGGATCTGGCCGCCAGCGTGCTGGCAGTGCTGGCGCTGAACGACCTCGGCATCCCGGAGATCTACGCCAAGGCGGTGAGCAGCGATCACGCGAAAATCCTCGAGCGCCTGGGCGTGGCGGAGGTGATCCGCCCCGAGCGCGAGACCGCCTTCCGGCTGGCCACGCGCATCTCCAAGCGCCTGCTCAACTACATGCCCATCGCGCCCGGCTACAGCATGCAGGAGCTGCCCGCCCCGGACGCCTTCATTGGCGAGAAGCTGCTCGACCTGCGGCTGCCGCAACGCTTCGGCGTTGCGGTCGTCGCCATTCACGACGTGCTCGCCGATCGGCTGCACGTCGTGCCGGCCGCCGACTACGTGCTCAAGGATTCGGATACCCTGCTGGTGGTGGGAAGCGATGAGGCGCTGGAGCGGCTGAGTCGCGAGGCGGGCGAGTGAATCAGGGGGCAGGGATCAGGGGTCAGGGATCAGCCGCTCGCAGGCGTCTCAAGCCGACCCCTGACCTCTGACCCCTGACCCCTGACCCCTATTCGTCCGCCAGCGGGTCCTGCGTGGCCGGATGCTTCGGGCGCTCCGCCAGCGGCTGTTTCTTCAGCTTCGGCTGGGCCGGAATGCCGAGCGCGACGTCGCCGGACGCGATGTCCTTGGTCGCAACCGCCATGGCGCCGAGCATCGCGTCGTCCGCCATGTGGATGCCCGCGAGCACGGTTGCGTGATAGGTGACGCGCACGCCCTCGCCCAGGACCGTGGCCGGTGTGTCGATATCGCGGGCATCCCCCAGCTCGTGCGAATGGCTGTAGATGTTCGCGAAGTCCGCGATCGAGACCCGGTTACCCAGCACGATCCCGCCCCGGTCGTCCAGCAGCACGTGACGGTGGACGACCACGTCGTCGCCCACCTCCATGTTGTAGCCGAAGGAGAACTTCACGAAGTGGAAGCACTTGAAGTTCCGGCCGCAGCGCTTGAAGATGTGCCGGGCCAGCACCCGCCGGAACTTCACCCCCAGGTGCACGTTCTCCCCCAGCGGGCTCTTGTCGAACATCTCCCACAGCCAGAGCAGCGGTTTCACCCGCGCATACTGCGCCGGGTCGACGTCCCGGTAGTATTCCGGCTCCAGCGTGATGTTGCGGGGATCCATCTGCAGCAGCGCCGGCGCCGCCGTCGGCAGCTCCCGCGCCTCGGCCTCCTGGACCTGCGGATAGTACAGGTCGGTCAGGATCCGCCGGCACAGCTCGTTCCGGTCGCACCCGGGATCCGATAGCGCCTCCTCCAACGCGCCCAGCCAGCGGTCGTACGCCGCCGCCGTGGCGGCGGGCAGATCCACGTGCCGAAGCGGCAGGAATGCCATCGCACCCTCCGTACTCGTGAACACCGGCGGGAAGCTAGACCCGGCGGCAGCGGTGGTCAAACCGGCGGCCTCACCTTGCCGGCGCCGCGTTCCCCCCGAACTCTCCGCCGAGCCGGCCGCGATTCTCTGATCTGCCATGGCTCTTGACACCGGCGGCGCGGGGTGGTATTTCCGTGCCGATTTGCAATTGAGAATCATTCTCAAGTAATAAGAATCGCTCTCCACAAGCGGGAGGAAGCCATGCGACGCCTGGCGATCGCCCTGGTCGCGGTGACGCTGTTGAGTCCAAGGACGGGGCTCGCGCAGGCGCAGCGCGGGAGCTTGAGCGGGACCGTGCGGTCGCAGGAGAGCGGGGAGTTGCTGGTGGGGGTGTCGGTCGAGGTGGTGGGAACAGGAGTGCGTGCGCTCACGGACGGGGCGGGGCAGTACCGGATCGAGGCGTTGCGGCCGGGAGCATACACGCTTCGTTTCGCGATGCTGGGTCATGCGGTGCGAAGTGAGCGGGTGCAGGTGCGCAGCGCCGGGCAGGTATTGGACGTGGCACTGCCGCTCGATCCGGTGCGTCTGCGCGCTCTGACGGTGCTGCTGGAGCGGACGCGGCTTCTGGGCGGACCGGCCGGTCGCAGCTCGATCGCGGGTTCGGCCGCGTACGTGGCGCTGGAGGAGGAGCGGGGGGACGTGTACGCGGACGTGCACCGTGCGCTGCGGCAGGTGCCGGGCGTCACGGTGCAGGAGGAGGAGGGCTATGGCCTGCGTCCGAACATCGGCATGCGCGGGGCGGGCTCGAATCGCAGCTCGAAGATCACGCTCATGGAGGATGGCGTGTTGATCGCCCCTGCTCCGTACGCGGCGCCGGCCGCCTACTACTTTCCGACGACGGGTCGGATGGAAGGCATCGAGATCCGCAAGGGATCGAGCCAGATCAAATACGGCCCGCACACGATCGGCGGAGCGTTGAACCTGATCTCGAGCAGCATCCCGGACGTACTGCGCGTGCAGACCGAGGTGGAGGGCGGGGGCGACCGGACGTGGAAGGTGCGGTTGCGCGCGGGCGACTCCCACTCCCATATCGGCTGGCTGGCAGAAACGTACCAGCTGGGCACGGACGGGTTCAAGCGCCTGGACAACGGCGGCGACACGGGGTTCGAGCTGCGGGATTATCTGGTGAAGCTGCGGCTGAACAGTGGTCGGGGCGGCGCGGGCTACCAGGAGCTGGAGCTAAAGGTCGGCCGGACGGAGCACAGGTCCAGCGAGACGTATCTCGGTGTGACCGATACGGATTTCGCGGCCGATCCTGTGCGACGCTATGCCGCGTCGCAGATGGATGTGCTGGACAACGATCACGAGCAGTACCAGCTCCGGCATTTCCTGCGGCTGGCGGATCGGCTGGACCTGACCACGACGGCCTACCGCAACGAGTTCGCGCGCAACTGGTACAAGCTGGAGAGCGTCGGCGGGCGAAATCTGGCCCGGGTGCTGGCGGACCCGGAGCAGTTCGCGGCGGAGCTGGCCGTTTTGCGAGGCGCGAACAGTGATGCGGATGCGCTCAAGGTGCGCGCGAACAACCGCAGCTACCTTGCGCGCGGTATCCAATCGGTCTTGGGGTTGCGGCTCGAAGCCATCGGCCCGCACGAGCTGGAGCTGGGCATCCGCTACCACGAGGACGAGGAAGACCGCTTCCAGCACGACGACGGCTACCGCATGGTGGAGGGGCGGATGGAGCGCACCTCCGCCGGCGCGCCCGGGAGCCAGTCGAACCGGGTTGGCCGCGCCGCGGCCTGGTCCGTGTTCCTCCAGGACCGTCTCGTATTGCCCCGGTGGACGCTCGTACCCGGCGTCCGCTACGAGAGCATCGGTTTCACGC
>JACQPS010000223.1 GCA_016207445.1 Gemmatimonadota bacterium
GGTGGGCGTGTTCGGGACCGTGCTGTCGTACTGGGAGACGCTGGTCGGCACGCTGCTGCTGCTCGGCGTCGCCACCGAGCTCGGGCTCACGCTCGCCGGCATCCTGATGGTGTTGCTGACCCTCGGCACGGTTTTGCAGCAGAACGCCGAAACGGTCGCGCACAACCTGCTGTTCGCGTTCCTGGTCGCGGCGCTGCTCTGGATGAGCGAGCACAACCGCTATTCGGTCGACGGGCTGCGGCGAGCCAGGAACCGCGCCCGGGCGCTGCGGGAGCCATCCTCAAGAGTCGACAGTTGACAGTTGACAGTTAACAGTTGTCTGCCCGCAGGCGAATCAAACGGTCAACCGTCAACTGAACTGTGAACTGTTAACTGATTCAGCCTTCCAGGATGCGCTGCGTGAGCGCCGGTACGCGTCCCAGCAAACGGGCGTAGAGCGCGAGCTGGCCGCGGTGGTACTCCTCGTGGGCGATGCCGTGATTCATCCAGGCGAGGCGGGTGCCGGGCAGTCCGTCGAACCGGCGGATGTACTGGAGCAGGTGCAGCTCGCCCGCCTCGCGGAAGCGACGGTCGCCTTCGGCGTGGGTGCGGCGCAGCAGCGCCAGCAGCTCCTTCTTCGTCTTCGCCCGGAGCGAGCCGGCGTGCTCGCGCAGGTGCGCCTCGTAGGACTGGCGCTGGAAGTCGCCGTCGGGGCGGGTCAACTCGCCTACCATGAGCAGTCCGCTTTCGACGATGTGCAACACCAGCTCGGCGGCGCTGCGGTTCTCGGGTGTGGGCCGAAAGCCGAGCTCGTCCTCGCCCAGGTTGTCCAACTCGTCGATGACGCCTTCGCGGGCGTACTGCCACGCCTCGAGCGCCTCCTCGAGCAGCGAGGTGTAGGGTGGCATCCGCACCTCCATCGTTAGTTCGCTCTTCGGGAAATGGAGTGGGTTGATGCGGCCGCTGGGACCGGAGCCGAGCGTTCACTGCGTAAATGCCGCGGCAGCCATTGTGCGCCGAACCCACGCTAAACCCGGAAGAGCCCGTTAGTTTTCAGTCGACTGTCGACCGTCGACTCGTACATGCGCACCTTCCAGCAGCAGATCCCTGAACTCGACCAGCGCCCGCTCGTACGCGGCACCCGCGACCACGCGCAGGTCGTTGTGGGTCGCGCCTTCGACCCAGAGCCGGCGCCGGGGCTCCGGGGCGGCCGCGAAGAGACGCGGGCCGTGTGAGAACGGGATGACCTCGTCGTCCGTGCCGTGGATGACGAGCACCGGGCAGTGCACGCGCCGGAGCCGCTGGAGGTTGCGGAAGCGGTCGATGGGGAACAGCGGCACGCGCGTGACCACGCGGAACGCGGTGGTGAACGTGCTCTCCAGGATGAGCCCGGCGACGGGGCGGGTCGCCGCGAGAAGGACGGACGGGCCGCCACCGAGCGACAGGCCGTGCACGATGATGCGCTCGGCCGGGACGCCCAGCGCGCGCGTGACGTGCTGGTACGCGGCCTCGATATCGAGGTAGGCCCCCCGCTCCGAGGGCCGCCCCTCGCTCAGGCCGTAGCCTCGGTAGTCGTAGGCGAATACCGCGAACCCGAGCTCGCGCAGCTCCTCGAGCGCGGGCCGGCTCCACCCCAGGTCCTCGGCGTTGCCGTGGCTGTACAGGATCGTGAAGGCCGCGCCGGGGTTCGGCAGCCAGAGCGCGGCGAGGCGCACGCCGTCCGCCGTGCTGAGGTGGATGATGTCCTGATCGGCCCGGTACGTTGCCGGCGGCGGCTGGAAGAGCGCGCGCTCGGACCAGTACCACGCGAGAGCGCCGAGGGCGAGGTAGAGGATCAGGATCGTGATCAGCACAGTCCGCATTCGAGTTGACAGGCGACAGTTGACAGTCGACAGTTGACAGTCGACAGTTGACAGTCGACAGTTGACAGTCGACAGCAGGATACGTCTGAACGGAGACGTCTTACACCTGATAGCTGTCTATTGTAGACTGTCAACTGTAAACTGTAAACTGTAAACTGTAAACTGGTTCATGTCCGAAGCGAACACGATCGTGGCGGCCGCGCGCGCGCGACCGGGCCGGTTGCTGGCGGTGCTCGGCGTCGCCTTCGGCATCGCCGTGACCGTCGGCAACACGATCGGCTCGGGCATCCTGCGGACGCCGGGCGAGGTCGCGGCGCAGCTTCCGAGCGCCTGGCTCTTCCTGGGCGTGTGGCTGCTCGGCGGCCTGTACGCGCTGCTGGGCGCGAACGCGCTCGCGGAGCTGGCCGCCATGACGCCGGAGTCCGGCGGCTACACCGTGTTCGTGCGGCGCGCGCTCGGGCCGTTTCCCGGCTTCGCCGTCGGCTGGAGCGACTGGCTCTCGACCTGCACCAGCGCCGCGCTGGCCGCGATCGTGATCGGCGAGTACACGGGCGAGCTGGTGCCGCCGCTCGCGACCCACGGCCGCGCGCTCGCGGCGGCCAGCGTCGCCGTATTCGCGCTGCTGCAGTGGCGCGGCGTGCGGATCGCGAGCGTAACGCAGGAGCTCACCACCGCGCTCAAGGCAGGGGGCCTGCTCGCTCTGGTCGGCGCCTGCTTCCTGCTGGGGGGCGACGCCGCCCCCGCCGCCGCGCCGGCGCCGGCCGTGCCCGCCGGCGCCGCGCTGCTCGCCGCGTTCGTCCTCGCCATGCAGTCGGTGATCTTCACGTACGACGGTTTCTCCGGCCCCAGCTACTTCGCGGGCGAGATCCGGAACGCGGGCCGGGACATCCCCCGCTCGATCTTCGGCGGCGTGGCGGCGGTGATCGCGATCTACGTGCTGCTCAACGCCGCGTTCCTGTACGTGCTGCCGCTCGGCGTCATGGCGGGCGACACCTTCGTGGCGGGCCGGGCGGCGGGCGCCCTTTTCGGCCCGAGAGGCGACAGCCTGATCCAGGCGCTGGTGGTTCTGTCGCTGCTGAGCGCGTTGAACGCGTACGTGCTGATCGCGTCCCGCGTGTTCTACGGCGTGAGCGCGAGCGGCATCTTCCCGGCCGGCGCGGCGGTGAACCGGGGCGGCACGCCCGCGCCCGCGCTGCTCGCGAGCGCGGGCATTGTGCTCGCCTTCGTGGTCACCGGCACGTTCCAGAAGGTCGTGGCCGTGACCGCGTTCTTCTTCGTCGCCAACTACACGCTCACGTTCCTGTCCGTATTCGTGCTGCGACGCCGCGAGCCCGACGCGCCCCGCCCGTTCCGCGCGCGCGCACATCCCTGGAGCACGGGCGTGGTGCTGGTGGGATCGCTCGCGTTTCTGGGCGCGGCCGTCGCGGCCGACAGCAGGAACAGCCTGGCCGCGCTCGGGCTGCTCGCTGTTAGTTGGCCGCTATTCAGGTTGCTGCGGGCTCGCAGATCTGGGTGAGGCAACTGCGGGCGGGGGCGGAGAAGGCGGGCGCGGGCGGGGGCACTTCGGGAACGAAGCGGGTGGGGGGACGCGACCCTCACCCGTAGTGCTCCCGATTTGCCCCCACC
>JACQPS010000207.1 GCA_016207445.1 Gemmatimonadota bacterium
CGCGATGAGGAGGCGGCGCAGGCGTACCGGGACTACCTGGGCCGGGAGCCCGGCAACCTGACGGCCAAGATCAACCTGGCGGTCGTGCTGATCCGGCAAGGGAAAGCGGCAGAGGCTTCGCAAACGTACACGGAGCTGCTGGCGCAGCCGGACCTCAGTGCCGACGAGTATTTCCGGATCGGCGTGGGCCTCTTCCGGGCCGAAGACTACCCGCGTGCCGGAGAGGCCTTCCGGAAAGCGCTGCAGCTGAATCCGCACCACCGCGACAGCTACTACAACCTGGCGCAGACGCTGTACGTGCGTACCTCGCCGCTCGAGGATGCGCGGGCGAAGGCCAAGGGCGACGAGCTGAAAAAGGTGAATGCCGAGCTCGGTCCGCTGTACGGCGAGGTCCGGCAGCTCGCCGAGAAACTGCGCGAATACGACCCGGCCAACCGCAACGTGCTGGCGCTGCTGGCGCGCGCCTACCGCGGCCTGGGCGACGCTGCGGCGGACGTCAAGACGGGCGACCAGTGGAAGCTGAAGGCGGTGGGGGTGCTGACGCTTTACCAGGAGATGCCCTTCGAGGTCGTGGAGCTTTCGCTCTCCGGCGCGGAAGGCGAGGTGGCCCTGAAGGGCACGCTGCAGAACCTGAAGCTGAAGCAGGGCGAGCCGATCAAGCTGCGCCTGAGCCTCCTGGGCGCGACCGGCGCGGCGGTGGCGACGCAGGAGGTGACGGTGCCGGCTCCGGCCGCCGAGGAAACGACGACCTTCGAGGCGAAGGCCAAGGTGCAGGAGGGAGTCGCCGGTTGGAAGTACGAGGTGCTGCCGTAGCCACAAACCGCGGGCAAAAAGCCGGGCAGAAGGCTGGGTAAAAGAGCTGGGCAATACCGGGCGAGCGGCTGGCCAAGGCTTCTCGCCCGGTTCTTGCATTCGGCGCATAGCCGGACCCGTCCCGAGTCGAGCCATGGCCAGTTGTCCACACTGTCGTGCGCCGCTCCCCCGGCCCGTTGCCGACTGCCCGCGCTGCGGCTCGAGCGCCCTGGCCCACGTGGATGTGTGCCCCCGCTGCCGCGAGAACATCGCCGCCGGGGCCGAGAGCTGCCCCGCCTGCGGCTGGCTGCGCGCGAGTGAGCCGTGCCCGGAGCACGGGCGCGAGGCGCCGGGGCGGTGCGTGATCTGCGACCGGCCGGTTTGCCCCGAGTGCGAGGGCGCCGAAGCGCCGCAGTACCTCTGTTCCGAGCACGGGCTGGTGCCCGTGGTCGAGGGGTGGGCCCAGGTCTACAGCACCTCCGATGATCTCGAGGCCGAACTGATCCGCGACAACCTGCACGCCGAGGGTATGGACGCCCAGGTCCTGTCGCAGAAGGACCACTACTCCTTCACCGTCGACCTCGGCGACCTCAGCCCCGTCCGGGTTCTGGTACCGGCCTATCAGTACCAGGAGGCTAACCGTTTGATTCGGAATCACATGGACGACCAGGGCCAGGTCAGCTTCGCCTGCCCCCGCTGCGGCGAGGCGTACGAAGCCGGCGACGAGGTCTGCGCCGCCTGCGGGGCCCCCTTGCCGTAGCCCGCGCTCCCCCGGCCAGAAGAAGGTTGAAGCGGAGTGTGAAGTTCATTATGTTATCGCATTGCGACTAAGGACGTTCGGGGCGGCCCACGGGCCGCCCCGACGTGCAAGGGCTCATGGTAAGGATCGGAGACGTCCTGCCGGGCAGCATCGCGCAGGAGCTGAAGCTGGAGATCGGGAGCCGCATCGTGCGCATCAACGGCGCGCTGGTGCGGGACGGCGTGGATTTCCGGTTCATGGAAGCGGAGGAGCGGCTGGAGCTGGAACTGTCTCCGGCGGCCGGCGGAGCCGTCGTCGTCTACGAGGTGGAGAAGGATGCGGCGGAGCCGCTGGGCGTGGTGCCGGCGCCGGATCCGGTGCGCGAGTGCGCGAACAAGTGCGTCTTCTGCTTCATCGACGGCAATCCGACGGGCGTGCGGCGCTCGCTGAACCTGCGCGACGACGACTTCCGCCTGTCGTTCACGTACGGCAGCTATGTGACGCTGACGAACCTCGGGCCGAAGGGTTTCGAGCGGCTGATCGAGCAGCGGCTCTCGCCGCTGTACGTGAGCGTGCACGCGACCGAGCCGGAAGTGCGCATGCGGCTGCTGGGCGTGCCGCGCGGCGGCGAGATCGTGGCGCAGCTGCGGCGGCTCGTCGAGGCGGGTCTCGAGGCGCACACACAGGTCGTGCTCTGTCCGGAGTGGAACGACGGCGCGCACCTGGACTGCACGCTGGACGATCTCTGGCAGCTCGGAGCCGGCGTGCTCAGCGTTTCGGTCGTGCCGGTCGGACTCACGCGCTACAACCTCGATCGTCCCGTGCGGCTGCTGGCCCCGCAGGAAGCGGTCGCAGCCCTGGCGCAGGTCGAGCGCGCGCGGGGGCGCGCCCTGCGGGAGCGAGGGACCGGGTGGGCGTACGCCGCGGACGAGCTGTTCTTCATCGCCAGGACGGCGCCGCCGCAGGCAGCGTACTACGATGACTGGCCGCTCACGGAGAACGGCGTGGGTGCGGTGCGCCGCTTCCTGGACGGCTTCGAGGCGGGGCTCCGGCGGGCGCCGCGCCTGCCGGGCAAACGGGTGGCGGTGGTCACGGGCACGCGCATGGGACCGGTGATCGCGCCGCTGCTGCCGCGGCTGGCCGCGCGCACCGGCGCGGACTTCGAGCTGGTCGTGGTCGAGAACTCGCTCTTCGGGGATACGGTCAACACCGCGGGGCTGCTGCCGGGCGCCGACGTGCTGCGCGCGCTCGAGGCGCGGCCTCGCTTCGACGCGGTCCTGATGCCGGCCGAGGCGCTGAACGACGACCAGCTCTGCATTGACGATTTCCCCCTGAGCCGACTGGCCGAGCGACTCGGGCCGGCCGCGGTGATTCCGGGCTACGAGCTGACCGCGGCCGTGGCCGCGCTGTGAGACGCGCGCTGCCGGCCGTGGCGGTGGTCGGCCGGCCCAATGTCGGAAAATCCACGCTCTTCAACCGGATCATCGGCCAACGCCTGGCCATCGTGGAGGAGGTCCCCGGCGTCACGCGGGACCGGCATTTCGCGCTGGCGGATTGGGCAGGGCGGCATTTCTATGTGATCGATACGGGCGGCCTGGAGACCGACCCGGACGAGCCGCTGACGGCGGCGGTGCGCCACCAGGTGCTGGCGGCGATCCAGGAAGCCGACCTGATCGTGTTCGTCGTCGACGGCCGGGCCGGGCCGCACCCGCTCGACGCGCGCATCGCCGAGCTGCTCCGGCGCGCGGACCGCCGAGTCCTGCTCGTGGTCAACAAGCTGGACCGGCTGCCGGAGGACCTGGGCCACCACGACTTCTGGGCGCTCGGCCTGGGCGAGCCGCTGCCCGTCAGCGCCCTCTCGGGCAAGGGCTCCGGTGAGGTGCTCGACGCGATCACCGCCCGCCTGCCCGAGGCGCCGCCTGAGGCGGCGGAGGACACGGCCCTGCACGTGGCCGTGATCGGGAAGCCAAATGTCGGCAAGTCCAGCTTCGTGAACCGGCTGCTGGGCGAGGAGCGGATGGTCGTGGCGGAGACGGCGGGGACCACGCGCGACAGCGTGGACACGCCGCTGCGCTACCACGGCCGCACGCTCGTGTTCATCGACACGGCCGGCTTGCGGCGCCACGCGCGCGTCGAGCCCGGCCTCGAGTACTTCGCCGCGCTGCGCACGGAGCGCGCGATCGAGCGCTCGGACATCTGCCTGCTGCTGCTGGACGCGACGGAGCCGGTGCACGTGCAGGATCTGAAGATCGCCGAGAAGGCGTGGGAGACGGGGCGGGGGCTGATCGTCGTCGCCAACAAGTGGGATCTGGTGGAGAAGGACGAGAAGACGGCGCTGACCTACGAGCAGCACCTGCGCGAGCGGGCGCCGACGCTGCGCTGGGTGCCGGTCATCTTCACGTCCGCGCTCACGGGGCAGCGCGTGCAGCGCACGCTTGACCTGGTGCTCGAGGTGGCGGCGCAGCGCAGTCGGCGGCTGCCGACGCACGAGGTGAACGAGGCGCTGCGCGAGCTGGTCGAGCGGCAGCAGCCGCCGCATTACCGGGGCCAGCCGGTGAAGCTCCTGTACGCGACGCAGGCGCAGACGGAGCCGCCGACCTTCGTGATCTTCAGCAATTATCCGAGGCAGATCCCGGACAACTACGTGCGCTACCTGCACAACGGCTTCCGGGAGCGCTGGGACTTCGTGGGCACGCCACTGCGGTTCCGCTTCCGCGCGCGCAAGGAGAGGAAGTGAGTCCCTGGTTGCTCCTGCCGCTCGCGTATCTCGTGGGAGCGACGCCGACCAGCTACCTCGCGGGGCAGCTGGCGCGCGGCATCGATCTGCGCCGGCATGGCAGCGGCAACCTTGGCGCCACCAACGTCTTCCGCGTGCTCGGCTGGCGCGTGGCCATCCCCGTCCTGGTGCTGGACATCGCCAAGGGGTGGGCGCCCACGTTCCTGCTTCCGCGCTGGGATACGTCCCCCGCTGTGGAATGGGCGGCGGCGTACGGCGGGGCGGCGGTGCTGGGGCACGTATACTCGCTGTACGTGGGCCTTCGCGGCGGCAAGGGCGTGGCCACGAGCGCGGGGGTTCTGCTCGCGCTCGCGCCTGTGGCGACGCTGGCCGGGCTCGCCGTCTGGGCGGCGCTGCTCGCGCTGACCCGAATCGTGTCCGTCGCCTCGCTCAGCGCCGCGCTGGTACTGCCGGCCGCGGTTTACCTGACCCGCGCCGGCGGCACGGTGTTCGTGCTCTCGCTGCTGCTGGCCGCGTTCATCGTGTACGCCCACCGGGCGAACATCCGCCGCTTGCTCCGGGGCGAGGAGCACCGCTTCGGCCGGTCGACGCGACCGGCACACTGATGGAACGCATCGCCGTCGTGGGCGCCGGGAACTGGGGCACGACCCTGGCCAACCTGCTGGCCAAGAAAGGCCATGCGGTCAGGCTCTGGTCGTACGAGCGGGACGTGGCCGAGGCCATCCAGCAGCGGCACGAGCATCCGCACTATCTCCGGGGCATCGCGCTGGACACGCGGCTCGAGGCGACGTCGGACCTCGGCCACGCGGTGGCGGGCGCGGACGTCGTCGTGTCCGTGAGCCCGTCGCAGCACGTCCGACGCGTCATGGCGGAGGCCGCGAGGGGCCTGCGCGAGGACGCGCTGGTCGTGAGCGCGTCCAAGGGCATCGAGACGGGCACGCTCGCCACCATGGCCGAGGTGCTGGACGCGGTGCTGCCGCGGCCGGCCGGCATGCAGGCGTGCTTTCTCTCCGGTCCCAGCTTCGCGCTCGAGGTCGCGCGCGAGCAGCCGACGGCCGTCACCGCGGCGAGCCGCGTGGAAGCGGCGGCAGAGCGCACGCAGCGGCTGTTTCAGACACGCTACTTCCGGGTCTATACCAGCACGGATGTGCGCGGCGTGGAGCTGGGTGGCGCGCTCAAGAACGTGATCGCGCTCGCGGCGGGGATGACGGTCGGGCTCGGCCTCGGACACAATGCCCTGGCCGCTCTCATCACGCGCGGACTCGCCGAGATGGGGCGCCTCGCCGTCGCCCTCGGCGCCAACCCGCTCACGCTCGCGGGGCTCGCCGGCATGGGCGACCTGATCCTGACCTGCACGGGCGAGCTGAGCCGGAACCGGACGGTCGGTGTGGCGCTGGGGCAGGGCAAGACTCTGGAGGAAATCCTCGGCGGCATGACCATGGTCGCCGAGGGTGTCGAAACCACGCGGGCGGCGTACGCGCTGGCCCGGCGCACGGGCATCGATATGCCGATCGTGGCCGAGGTGCACGCGGTCCTGTTCGAGGGCCGCCAGCCGCGGGCCGCCGTGGAGAACCTGATGCTGCGCGAGCCGAAAGCGGAGTTCTGGCGATGAGCGAACAGCCTATCTCTCCCCTGGCCGCGGACGACGCCGACGCGGCGGCTTCCGGAGCGGCCGAAGCCGCGCCGGCAGCCGAGCGGCCGGTCGCGCCCAAGGAGTATTACGCGATTGGCGAAGTCTGCGAGCTGGTGGACCTGAAGCCGCACGTGCTCCGCTACTGGGAGACCCAGTTCCCCATCTTGAATCCATCCAAGAACCGGTCGGGGAACCGGGTGTACCGCCGCAAGCAGATCAAGCTGATCCTGCTGGTGAAGCACTTGCTCTACAAGGAGAAGTACACGATCGAGGGTGCGCGCCAGCGGCTCGACGCGCTCCGCCGCGGCGGCGAGCTCGGGAACGCGACGGGCCGGGCGCTCGATCAGGAGATGGTCGAGCTGCTGCGCCTCGAGCTGCTGCGCCTGCTCGAGCTGCTGGAATCCGACTAGATGCGGATCCTGCTCACCAACGACGACGGTTACCTGGCGCTCGGCCTGCGCACGCTCGCGCGCGCCGCGGCCGAGCTGGGGCACGTCGACGTCGTAGCGCCGGACCGCGAGCAGAGCGCGACCAGCCATTCGCTCACGCTGCACTTCCCGCTGCGCGTGCGCGAGACCGCGAGCGGCGAGCGCGTGGTGGATGGAACGCCGACCGATTGCGTGATGCTGGCCGTGGGCGAGCTGTTGACGGAACGACCCGACTTCGTCCTGTCCGGCATCAATCACGGCGGCAATCTCGGCGACGATGTGCTGTACTCCGGCACGGTCGCGGCCGCCATGGAAGCGACCGTGCTGGGGATCCCGGCCATCGCGCTCTCGTACGCCGGCAAAGACGTGGAGTCGATCGAGGCGTGGGGCGCCCTCGTCGCCGAGCTCCTGCGCCAGCTGCTGCTGCGTGCCGAGTTCCCGGGCGAGACGCTGTTGAACGTGAATCTGCCGCCGGTCCGGCCGGAAGAAGTCGCGGGCGTGCGGGTGACGACGCTGGGACGGCGCGCGTACATGGGCTCGCTGACGCGCGCCAACGATCCGAGCGGTCGCGAGTACTTCTGGATCGGCGGCGGCGAGAGCCGCTGGTGGGGGGGTCCCGAGTCCGACTTCCAGGCGGTACATTCCGGCTACATTTCCGTGACGCCGCTGCACCTGGACCTGACGAACTACCGCCTGCTGGAGGAGATCGCGCGCTGGGACCTGAAGCTCTGAGCGACCGCCGCACGGAGCGGCTGCGCCATCAGCTCATCGAGGCGATCCGGGACGCCGGCATCCAGGACCTGGCGCTGCTGCGGGTGTTCGACGAGGTGCCCCGCCACGTCTTCGTTCCCGAGGCCGTGCAACACCGCGCCTACGAGGACGCGCCGCTCCCGATCGGCTGCGGCCAGACGACCTCGCAGCCCTCGCTCCAGGCGCTCTACCTCCAGCTCCTGGAGCTGCGCTCGACGGATCGGGTGCTGGAGGTCGGCACCGGGAGCGGCTTTCAGACCGCGCTCCTGTCGCGCATCGCGGCGCACGTGTACTCGATCGAGCGGGTGGCCCAGCTCGCGCAGCGGGCGCGGGCCGCGCTCGATCTCCTGCGCATCGACAACGTGGCGCTGCTGGTCGGCGATGGCAGCATCGGCTGGGCCCGCTACGCGCCCTATGACGCCGTCCTGGTGGCGGCCGGCGCGCCGGCCGTGCCGGCGGCGCTGCTGGACCAGTTGGCCGTGGGAGGCCGCCTGCTCATCCCGATCGGGGAGCGCGACGAGCAGAGGCTTCAACTGTTCCGGAAAACGGAAGCGGGTGTGGCGAGCGAGGTCGTGGCCACCTGCTCGTTCGTGCCGTTGATCGGCCGCTATGGCTGGCCGGCGGATCGTCAGCGCTGACCGCGAAGGCGTTCCGCGCTTTCCTGGAGAACCACTTGTTCGAGAAGATGCTTTCGGCTCTGGCGGCCTTCGTGGTGGCGGCCCTGGCGAAGCTCGGCTACGCGGGCATCGTGCTGCTGATGGCGATCGAGAGCGCGTGCATTCCGCTGCCGTCGGAGATCATCATGCCGTTCTCCGGCTACCTCGTGCACACGGGGGCGATGAACCTGTGGCTGGTCGCGCTCATGGGCGCGATCGGCAACGTACTCGGCTCGCTGGTCGCGTATTACCTGGGCGCGCTGGGCGGCCGGCCGCTGGTAGAGAAGTACGGCAAGTACGTGCTGATCTCGCGCCACGACCTCGCGCTGGCCGACCGCTGGTTCGAGCGCTACGGCGACATTACCATCTTCCTGGGGCGACTGCTGCCGGTGATCCGGACCTTCATCGCGTTTCCGGGCGGCGTCGCGCGCATGGCGCTCGACCGCTTCATCTTCTACACGTTCGTGGGCTCCTACATCTGGAGCCTGGGCCTGGCCACCATCGGAATGAAGCTGGGCGAACATTGGGATCGGCTCAGTGTCTACTTTCACCGCTTCGACGCCGTGATCGGCGCGCTCCTGGTTACCGGGGCGGCGTGGTGGATCTGGCGGCACGTGAAGTCGCTCCGGGAAGCCTGAGCTTCGGCGGCCGGCGCCCCGGGGCCGCCCACGCGCTGATCTGCGTCCTCCTGGTGGGCATGGCGGGCTCATCGGCCCGCGTGGCAATGGCAGCAGTGCAGGACACCGTCCCGGCACGTCCGGATTCCGTCTACCGGCTCGAAGGCCTCGTGGTGACGGTGACGCGGGGCGAGCAACCGGTGAACCGTATCCCGCGAGCGGTCTCGTGGCTCGAGCGGCAGACCGTGCAGCGGGCGCAGCAGACGCTCTCCCTCGAGGAGTCCCTTCGCTTCATCCCCGGCATCAGCGTGGAAAGCCGTCAGAACTTCGCGCTGGGCGATCGCATCTCCATCCGCGGCGTAGGGAGTCGCGCTCAGTTCGGCGTGCGCGGCATCAAGATCGTGGCGGACGGGATACCGCTCACGCTGCCCGACGGCCAGGCACAGCTCACGAACCTGGATCTGGGCTCCGCCGGCCGCGTCGAGGTGATCCGGGGACCGAGCTCGTCGCTGTACGGGAACGCGGGCGGCGGTGTGATTCTGGTGGAGACGGAGCGGCCGGAGAGCGTGCCGCTGCGGCTCGAGCCGCGCGGGCTGGTCGGCGCGTTCGACCTGCGCAAGTGGCAGGGCAAAGCCTCCGGTGCGCTCGGGCCCGCCGATTACGTGCTCGATGCGAGCCGCACCACGGTCAAGGGCTTCCGCGCGCACGCGGCTGCGCACATGACCGCGGTGAACGCCCTGGCCCGCTGGGGCGTGAGTCCGCGCACAGGACTGGGGTTTTCCCTCAACTTCTACGATTCGCCTTTCGCCAAGAACCCGAGCTCGCTCGATCGCGCGACGGCGGATAGCGCACCCGAGAGTGCTCGCCTGTTCGTCAAACGGCAGGGGGCGGGCGAGCGGGCGCAGCAGGGGCAGGGAGGCGTGCACCTCCGGCACGCCCTCGATGCCGAGCGGGTGCTGGAGGCGTCTGCCTACGGCCTCTGGCGGGAGCTACTGAATCCGATCCCGGGGCGCATCATCGACCTGTCCCGGCAGGCCGGAGGGGTGCGCAGCGTGCTCCGTGGCCGCGCGTCCCTCTTCGGTCAGAGGTTCGGCTGGATCCTGGGCACCGACGTGGAGCTGCAGCGCGACGATCGGGTGGAGTTCGAGAACCGGGGGATCGACCCGGCGCAGGTGCCGGATTCGGCGCTGGATGATCTCGAGCCGGCCGCTGTGCCGGGGCTGGTCCAGAAGGGAGCGCTCCAGCTCGATCAGGAAGAGCGTGTGCGGGGAGTCGGGCCCTTCGCCGAGCTGGACCTGGAGCCGGGCAGCCGGTGGAACCTCACCCTGGGGGCCCGCTACGACCGCTACCGCTTCGAGGTGCGTGACCGGCGGACCCAGGAGGACACGGACGACTCCGGCGCCCGCGCGATGCACCAGCTCAGCCCGCTCATCGGCGTAGGATTTCGCGCGCACCCGTCGGTCAACCTGTATGGCAATTTCGCCACCGCCTTCCAGACGCCGACCACGAGCGAGCTGAGCAACCGGCCCGAGGGAGTGGGCGGCTTCAATCCCGAGCTCGAACCGGAGCGGATCCGGAGCCTCGAGGCGGGCGTGAAGGGGACGATTCCCAGCGCGCGCTTCGCGTACAGCCTGGCCGCCTACCGGGCCCGCGTGCGGGACGCCCTCCTGCCGTTCCAGGTGCCGGGCAGCGAGGAGGTCTTTTTCCGCAATGCCGGCCAGACGCGACACGTCGGGGTCGAGCTCGCGGCGCAGTGGCAGGCGTGGAGCGGTCTCCGGACCCACCTCGCCTATAGCTGGTCGGACTTCGAGTTCACCGAATACGTCGACTCCGCCGGCTTCGACTTCTCGGGGCGGCAAGTCCCGGGCGTGCCAGCGCACCGCATTTTCCTGGCGCTGGCCTACGAACACCCGCTGGGCCTGTTCGGCGAGCTGCACCTGCGCTGGGTGGACGAGTTCTTCGCCAACGATTTCAACGGCCCGCCGCCCGGGAGCACACGCCCCGCCGACGACTTCGTGAACCCGGCCTACGCCGTGCTGGACCTGCGCCTCGGCTTCGATCGGGCGTTCGACGGGTTCGGCCTCGCCCCGTTCCTCGGCGTGAACAACGTGCTCGACGAGCGCTACAACGGCTCGATCGTGCCGAACGCGCTCGGCGCGCGCTTCTTTGAGCCCGCTCCCGGCCGTAACCTCTACTTCGGCGTTTCGCTTTCCTTCCGTCCCGCCTCGGCAACGCGCTTCCACTAGGAGGGCCCGGTCCTTGCACTCCGGGCCTCCGCGGGCGGGCACGAGCGGCTGGTGCCGTTGCCCGAAACCGGTTCCTGGCAAGGGAGGAGTTCACGGTGGTGGGGTGGATGCGGCCAGCAGCGGGCGCGTGCCTGGTTCTTCTGTTCACGCTGGCGGGCGCGGCGGACGCGCAGCGGCCGAAGCTCGGCATAGGGGTTGGCGGCGGCGTCGTCCTCGGAACGAAGCTGATGGATTTCACGTTCCCCACGCAAATGGACGAGCAGGAGGTGCAGCTCGCGCAGCAAGTGGATATGGCCGACGTCGCGATCGCGAGCATCCACGCCGAGTGGTACGCGGGGGCACACTTCGCCGTGCGCGCTCACGCGGCCTGGGGCGCCGGCCGGACCGAGGCGTTCACCTCCTGCGCCGAGAGTCCCGAGTTCTGCGACGGCACGCAGGTCGAGCGCTCCAGGTTCGAGACCGGGTACGGCGCCGTGGCGGTCACCGCGCTCGATGCCGGCGTGAGCATCTGGCCCTGGACCCCGCGCAGTGTGGGCTTCGCGCCCTTCGTGACAGTCGGCGCGGGCGCCTTCCGCTACGACTTTCGCGCGGAGGGCGGCGAGGACCGCTTCTTCCGGCCAGCCGGCCCGCGCACGCAGCGTGCGCTCCTGGTCGGGCTCGGCGCGGACATGCACATCTGGCGCTCCCTCATGCTGCGGCTGGAAGGCGTGAACCACATGGTGGACCGACCGCTCGGCGCCACCGATTTCCGCAGCTTCGGCGAGCCGCGCGCGTCCACGGCCGGCGACCTGGGTGCGCGCATGAGCAACGTGCGCCTCGCGCTCTCGGCGCACGTGTATTTCCCGTTCGGCGAGTCGTGGACCGTGCCGGACTGAGGCGCGGATCTTTCGCGGAAGGGGGCCGGCGTTCTATCTTAGCTTGTCGGCAGCAATCCCACGGAGTCCGGCCCTCTCTCATTCCAGGAGCGCAGTGATGCGAGGCGATGCCACTTCCGGGCGCACGCCTGCCTCGGGATCAGCGCCGCTTCCCCCCGTCGTGACCCGCCCCGCCGCGTCGCGCGGCGCGGCCTCCTCCAGCGGCGGCATGCTGCCGCCGTTCCTCGCCGGGGCCCCGCGACCGTCCGCGCCGGCCGCGCGACCGAGCTCGCGACCCGCTCCCGCACCTCCGGCCCGTCCCGTCTCCACCAGCGCGGCCGATGCGGGGCGCGCGGCGCAGAAGCAGCGTGACCCCTGGGCGGCGCCGGACGCGCCGCAGGAGTTTCCACTGGACGCGTTCATCATCCCGGAAGGCGCGGAGCGCTTGCCCGCCGGTGTCGCGGCGCCCGCCGCCAGCGCCGTGCCGCGGGGCGAAGCGCCAAAGGGTGCCCCCGCTGCCGCGCGCGAGCTCGCCGACCGGCTCGAGGCGCTGGCGCAGCGGCTGCGCCGGGAGGGTGCGGCGGCGCTCGGACAGGGCATGGCCAGCTCGGATCGGTTCGAGGTGCTGCTGGCCGGCTTGCTCGCGGGTTATCTCGCCGCACGGAATGACTAGGGTAGGCGCGGACCAGCTGGCCGAGCGGCTGCGCGCCCGCATCCGCGACATCCAGGACTTCCCGCAGCCGGGCATCCTCTTCAAGGACATCACGCCGGTCCTGAGCGATCCGGACCTGTTTCCCGCGGTCGTGCGGCGGCTCGCCGACGAGCTCGCGCCGCTCGGCGTGGAGCAGGTGGTCGGCATCGAATCGCGCGGGTTCATCTTCGCTGCGCCGGTCGCGCTGCGTCTCACGAGCGGATTCGTGCCGGTGCGCAAGCCGGGCAAGCTGCCGTACCGGACCATGCGCGTCGACTACGAGCTGGAGTACGGCACCGATGCGGTCGAGGCCCACGTGGATGC
>JACQPS010000206.1 GCA_016207445.1 Gemmatimonadota bacterium
GGAGGGGGGCAGGTGGGGGGGATCGCCGCAGCGACGGGAGGGCGAACCCGCCGCCGGAGCGATGTCAGCCGACGGCATTCTCTCCCGAGCGCTCGTGACGGCCATGCGCGACCGCCTCGACCGCGGCGAGCAGACGATTCTGCTCCTCAACCGGAGAGGCTACTCGAGCTTCGTGCAGTGCCGCGACTGCGGGCAGGTGTGGCAGTGCGAGCGGTGCAACGTCTCGCTCACCTTCCACCGCGCGCGCCGGCGCCTGGTCTGCCACTACTGCTTCCACGAGGAGCCGTCGCCGGTGGTGTGTCCGCGCTGCGGATCCGGTGACCTCTCGTTCCGCGGCATCGGCACCGAGCAGGTCGAACGCGCGGTCGTCGAGGCGTTCCCGGCGGCGCGCGTGGCGCGCATGGACGTGGACACCACCTCGGGCAAGTGGTCGCACCACGAGATCCTGGGGCGCTTCGAGCGCGGCGAAGTGGACGTACTGCTCGGCACACAGATGATCGCGAAGGGGCTCGACTTCCCGCGCGTCACGCTGGTGGGCGTGGTCAACGCCGATGTGGGGATCAACCTCCCCGACTTCCGCGCCAGCGAGCGCACGTTCCAGCTGCTCACGCAGGTCGCGGGGCGCGCCGGGCGCGGCCCGCGTGGTGGGGAGGTATTGGTCCAGACCGCGCTGCCGTCGCATTACGCGGTGCAGGCCGCGGCCACGCACGACTACACGAGCTTCGCCGAGCGGGAGCTGGAGGAGCGGCGCGGACCCGGCTACCCGCCGCACTGCCGCCTGGTGAACGTGATCGTGAGCGGGACGGACGAGGCGGCCGTGCAGCAGGCGGCGGAATCGGCCGCCGCCTGGATCACGGACGTGCTCCGGGATCACGGCGTGCGCGACGTCGTGCTCACGGGCCCGGCGCCCTGCCCGATCGACCGGATCCGCGGCCGCTGGCGCTGGCATTTCCTGCTGCGCAGCCACCGCCCCGCGCCGCTGGGACGGGCGGCCCGCCAGCTGCTGGTGCGCAACCCGCTCCGGCCAGGCGCGGCCGAGCTGCGGCTGGCGCTGGACCGCGATCCGGTGGCACTGCTATAAAGTCGGGTGGGGGTGAGGGTAGGGTGGGCCACCCTCGCCCCCGCCCCCACCCGCCGTACCCCTCGAAGCTATTGCCAATACTGGCTTTTTCGACTAAACTTTTGTTACCGCACCCTCTCCCCGGGTGAACAAGGCCGCCGCCTCGGGCGTATCAAAAGAGCGGAAAACCGAGCGGCAAAAGGAGGAGAGCAGTCACGGTCATGGGTTGTCTGGCGCTGAACGCATCGTTCGAGCCTCTGGCCATCCTGCCGGTGCGGCGCGCGCTCCGGCTGGTGCTGGACCGCAAGGCCGAACTGCTGGAAGTGGACGAGGCGCGGGTGTTCCATTCGGAGCGGCATCACGTGCCGTGTCCGACGGTCATCCGGCTGGTGCGGTACGTGCACGTGCCGCGCAAGTTCCGGCGCCAGGTCACGAACACCTTCCTGTTCGCGCGCGACCACTACCGCTGCCAGTTCTGCGGCCGTCACCGCAGCCAGCTGCGCGGCCGCGAGTTCTTGACGCGTGACCACCTGGTGCCGATGTCGCGCGGCGGCGACAACTCGTGGCAGAACGTGGTCACCGCCTGCTCGCCCTGCAACAACCGGAAGGGCAACCACCTTCCCGAGGAGGTGGGCATGCATCCGACGCACCCGCCGCACGAGCCCAACTACGTCGAGCTGGTGTGGGCGGTGCGCAAGGTCACGGCGACCCAGGCCAAGTACATAAAGATGTTCTACGGCGAGGACGTGCTGCGGGCGCTGCAGTACGTGGAGCAAAAGGAAACAGCGGCCTGAGCCAGGCCGAATCCGAGAAGACCCGGCCCCGGCGGCCGGGTCTTTTTTTGCCCGGCGCCAGCCAACCCCGCAAAATGCTTTTCCACGCGCTGCTGATCGCGCAGCTGCTAGCTGCCGGGGCCGCCGTCCCCGCGGCCGGGGATCCGGACACGGTTCCGCCGCCGCCGCGCTCGCGCGTCTTCCTGCGGCTGGGCGGCGGCCGTGCCCGGGCGCCCGCCGCGCCGGAGCCGGCTACCACGACTCCGTCGCCGCGCGCACTCCCATGAGCAGGCCCAGGAAGACGAAAGCGATCAGCAGGAAAAAGAACACGATCCCGATCGGCAGCAGCACGGCCAGCGCGGCGCGCCAGCCGTCGGTGCGGTGGGCGCGCGCGAGGCCGATGATCGCGATCACGACCATCCAGACCGCGCCCACCAGGTTTCCGAGCAGCGGCACGATGGCGAAGAGCTGCGGCCCGTAGGCGAACGCGAAGACGCGGGCCGTGGCGTTCAGACCGTGGTGCGCCCCGCCCAGCAGCGCGAGCAACGCGTGCCCGGTCAACGTCACGAAGGCGAGCACGACCAGCAGGAAGAGGGGCGAGAGCAGGAACTCGACGACCGGCCACAACCCTTCCGGCGCAATGCCGAGCGCACGCAGCCCCATGGTTTCGCCCGCACCCAGCGGGAGGAGCAGGGTGAAGCGCCAGAAGAGATCCAGTCCCGCGGACGCGATCCCGATCAGCAGGTAGTAGAGCAGCGGCGGCCCCAGGCCCGCACGCGGCGGCAGGGTGGTGAAGAAGCGACCCGGCTCGAACACACTGCGCCGCCAGGTCTCGAAGAGCGCATCCAGGATCGAGCGGTCCGGCGGCGGGGGCCACGGGAATGCCTCGGCGGCCGCGACCGGGACCTCCGTCGCCACGGCCCCCGCCTCGGCTCCCGTCATCTAATCCGGCTCCCGATCGGGATCGAAGGGGCGCTTCCATTCGGCCTCGGCTTCGCGCTGACGACGCAGGGCGTCGTCTACGATGCCGGGCCCGCCGCCGGGCGGGGCGGCCTCGGGCGGCGGCGGCGCGAGCCGGCCGGTGCCGCGCACCTCGTAGGCAAAGAGCTTGGAGCGGAGGTCGCCCAGCAGCTTGAGGATGCGCGGGGTGGCGTGCAGCAGGTGCCCTTCGCCGTCGAGGCGCAGGATCAGCTCGGCGAAGCGGCGGAGTTCGGCTCGCAGGCTGTCGGGTGAGATGTCGTCGTTCGTGCCCATACGCCCCCGCTCGGTGACGCGTGCGTCTTGTACCCCGCGCCGGCGGCAAATCTCCGGCCAGGTTCGGTGCGCGCACGGGCTGGACGCGCGCGGCGAGCGCGCCTAATCTTCCGCCCTATGGCCACGGCTTCGCTCACGCGCAGGGTTCGCTTCGCGGCGGCGCACCGCTACCACCGGCCGGAGTGGAGCGAGGCCGAGAACCGGCGCGTCTTCGGCGCGTGCAACAACCCGCCCGGCCACGGGCACAACTACGTGCTCGAGCTGACCGTGCGCGGCGTCATCGATCCAGCCACGGGCTTCGCGGCCGAACTGGAGGCGCTCGATGCACTGCTCGAGCGCGAGGTGGTGCGCGTGCTCGACCACCAGCACATCAACTTCGCCGTGCCGGCCTTCGCCGAAGGCGGGCTCGTTCCCACGGGCGAGAACCTGCTCGCCTATCTGTGGCCGCGGCTGGCGGCCGGCCTGCCGCCCGGGGTCACGCTGCAGCGGCTGCGCCTGCACGAAGACGAGACCCTGTACGTGGACTATTTCGGCGGCGCGGAGCCGGGCGCCGCGTGAGCGACGCGGGCGAGCAGGCCGGGGCCACGCCGGGCGGGGCCGCGCCGGAAGCGGAGGAGGCGACGTCGCCTGCGCCCGTGCCGGCCGAAGCGGAGCCGGCGGCGGAGCGCCGCTTCCTGGCCGAGGGCGTGGAATGGATCGCGCGCGTGGCGGGCGAGAGCGTGTACGGCACGGGCGCGTTCGGGCTCGCGCCCCTGGTGGCGATCCGGTTCTCGCCGGCCACCACGCCAGAGAGCATGGAGCGCGAAGCGCTGCTGCCGCGCGGGCGTTTCGAGGTGCTCTACGACGAGGAGCTGGTCGAGCTGCTGCGCTCGGCTAAGAGGCTGCCCGCGTCCTGAGCGTTCTGGCCTGCGACAGCAGCTTCGGCTGCTGCTGCTCGAGCCAGGCGCTCATGGTCTCCTCCTGATGCAGATTCTGCTCGAGCAGTCGGCGCATGTCATCCTGCTCGAGCGCACGGGCCAGGTCGACGAGGCCGCGGTAGCTCGCGATCTCGTAGTGCTCGGTCTTGTTCGCGGCATCCAGATTGAAGATCTCGAGCGCGAGCGGGGATGGGCCCTCCTGCTGGAAGGAACGCTTCTCGTCGCGCAGGCCGCGCACCGTCGAGCACTGGACCCGGGACGGCTCGCTGCCCAGCAGCTCGAAGCAATGTTCCAGGTTCTGGATCTGCTTCTGCGTCTCTTCGCGGTGCTTGCGGATCCGGTTCCGCACCTCCTGGTCCCCGGTCTCCGTCTCCATCTGGTCCAGAACCGACACGATCTGCTGCTCCGCGTCGTAGATGTCGCCGAGACCGTGGCGGAACAGATCGTTCAGCGTATTGGCGGCCATGGTTCTCCTCCCGCAGGAACGGCGTCGTCGGCTGGAATGCGTTTCGGGCTAGAGGTTGCGGACGGCGATCGGGCCGCGTCGGGCGGCCGGCCGCACGCCGGCCGGGTCGGTGAGCGACGCGTGCGGCGGAGCGGCCCCTCGACCACCCCGCACCCCGTTCCGCTCCGCCGCGAAAGTCGCGTCGCGCCGCCGCGGCCGGTGCTACGACTGACGGCTGTCCGCAGGTGACGCTGAGCGACGCGGTGTGCAAGGTCCGTTCCGTGATTGATAGGGGTTGGGGTTAGGTCGCGATCCCCCTCCCCACCCCAACCCCATCCCGATACCGATCCTCTACACCGACGGCGGGATGGGGATCGGGATCGGGGTGGCCCAAGGCAGTGGACGCATCCCGATCGACGTGCCATCTTATCGCGTGACTTGCACCTACAGCTTGCGGAGGCAGTGTTGGCGGAAGGGACGAAACGGCGAATTCTGACGGGAGACCGGCCGACGGGCCGGCTGCACCTGGGCCATTGGGTCGGCAGCCTGGCGAACCGAGTGCGGCTCCAGCACGAGCACGACTGCTTCTTCATCATCGCGGACGTGCATACGCTCACCACACGCCCCGAGAAGGAGGCGATCGCGGAGCTGCCGGACAATATCCGCGAGATGGTGCTGGACTACCTGGCGGCGGGGATCGATCCGGAGCGCTGCACCATTTTCGTGCAGTCGGCGATCCCCGAGACGGCCGAGCTGAATCTGATCTTCGAGATGCTGGTCTCACTGCCGCGACTGGAGCGGCTCCCCAGCATCAAGGAAATGGCGGAGGCGGCGCATCTGGAGGTGCTGCCCTTCGGTCTGGTCGGCTACCCGGTGCTGCAGGCGGCGGACATCCTGCTGCCACGGGCGGACCTGGTGCCGGTGGGGCGGGACAACGTGCCGCACGTCGAGGTGACGCGCGAGATCGCGCGCCGCTTCAACAGCTTGTACGGCGCGGTGTTCCCGGAGCCGGATGTGCTGGTGAGCGAGACACCGGTGCTGCCGGGGATCTACGGCGAGCAGAAGATGTCGAAGTCGCTCGACAACGCGATCTTCCTGTCCGACTCGGCGCAGGAGGTCGAGCAGCGCGTGCGGCAGATGTACACGGACCCGAAGCGCGTGCGCGCGGACATCCCCGGCACCGTGGAGGGCAACCCCGTCTTCGTCTACCACGACGTCTTCAACCCGGACCGCGAGGAGGTCGAGGACCTGAAGCAGCGGTACCGGCGGGGCAAGGTCGGCGACGTCGAGGTCAAGCAGAAGCTGGCGCGGGCGCTGAACGCGTTCCTGGCCCCGATCCGCGAGCGGCGCTCGCAGTACGCGTCCAGGCACGGCGTGGTGGAGGAGATCCTGGTCGAGGGGAACCGCCGCATGCGCGCGGCCGCGGGCGAGACGATGCTGCGCGTACGGGAAGCCATGGGAATGACATACTTCCGCTGACCGCATATTTCTTGCAGCTCCTTCCACTCTGCAACGGCGCGCCGGCTCACGGCGCGCCGTCCAGTTTTCGCCCACCGAGGAGGCGTTCATGGCACGCGACGAGTGGCTTTCCCGTTCGCCCCGGCGCTCGCACGACGAGTGGGACGAGGCCGGCCCGCGTGAGCAGTGGGAGGACACGCAGGGCCGTTACCCGCGCGTGGGCTGGGGCGAAGATCGGTGGGGTTCCGAAGCGTGGCGGCGCGTGGGCCGCGAGCGCGGGTGGGAGGGCCGGGACAGCGTCGGCTACGGCTGGCCCGACGGCGCGCGCCGCACCTACGGCTGGCCGCTGGATCACGGCGGCGAGTTCCGTGGCGGCTACGGCGAGAGTTACTACGAGGGCGGCTTCGAGCAGCGCGGCCGCCTCAGGCGCCCGCGTCGCCGCGAGGAGGATTTCGGCTGGTAGTTCCCGCCGTTCAGGCAGGAGCAGCGGCCCGGCCGAAGCGCGCCGGGCCGCGCTCTTTTTCTGGCATCGGCGCTGGCCGCGATTCCGCGCCGCGCCTATGTTGCGAGTTTGGTTCGCTCGCCCTCGACGAAGTCAGCTTTTGCTGCGACAGCCGCAGTCTGCTCTCCACCCTCGCGAGGAGGCGCGCATGGGACAGCCCGTGGTGCACTTCGAGGTCTACGGCAAGGAGCCCGACCAGCTGGGCAAGTTCTACGGTGAGCTGTTCGGCTGGAATGTCCAGACCATGCCGGACATGAACTACACCATGGTACGGACGGAAGCCGGCAAGGGGATCGATGGCGGGATCATGGCCGCACCGCAGGGCCAATCCAACGGCCTGACCTTCTACATCGAGGTGGACGACCTGCGCAAGTACCTGGAGCGGATCGAGAAGGTGGGCGGCAAGACCATCGTGCCGCCGACCGACATCCCGAAGGTGGTCAGCTTCGCGCTGTTCCAGGACCCGCAGGGGAACGTGGTGGGGCTGGTCGCGAGCGCGATGCCCGAGTGAGCGCCGTGCTTGCAAGCGAGCCCGACGCCCGAAGGCGGCGGGCCCGGCCCAACCCACAGGCGCGCCGGACGACGCCGCGTCCCGACCGCGCCGGCGCGATCCGCGTCGCATGAGCC
>JACQPS010000208.1 GCA_016207445.1 Gemmatimonadota bacterium
ATTGTATCCGCCTCGTCGGTCTCGTCTTCGACCAGCGAGGTTTCGCGCAGGACACAGAGAACCCCCGCCCTCGCCAGGCTCCACGCCACGCTGTAGTCGCCTTCGCTCTCATAGCGGGGGGAGTCGCCCCAGCCCCGCGCTTCCAGCGCCCGCACTAAAGTCGTGATCGGGAGCATCCCCGGCTCGATCGGGGCGTAGGTGCCCTGTCCGCTGATCTCGCAGCCGGTGTGCTGTTCGCGCCAGCCAGCCAGTTCGAAGAGGCCATCCTCCCGGCTGGGAGTGAAGCGCAGCTCCTCGCGTACGAGCGCTTCAATCGTGTCGCAGCTCGCGAGCACCGCGCTATCCGGCGCCAGACGAGCCGCCGATGGGGAGGGCACGTCGGGCGCAGCCCCTTGAACCGATCGTGCGCCACCGACTGCGGGCGGGGGCGCGGGCGCATCTCCCTCATCACACCCCGAGCAGAAAAGTAATGCCAGCAGGAGCGACAGACGGCCGATCAGGTCGCGCAAAAGCGCCCTCGGTTCCTGGGCCACGGCAGTGGTGTCTATTCTAGCTATTCTAGCGCGAGGCTGATGCCGGCGCAGCACGCGCGGCACGACGGGCTCGGCGGCGCACGCGCCGGAGCGAGACGCCGTAACTCCTTTTCCGTCCAACGCTTGCGCCGTACAACCGGTTGACACCGCTGCCACCTCGACGGTATACTCCGGGCCGCGTCATCCAACACACCCGCTATTGCGACATTGGCGATGCCCAAGACGTCGGCCTGGGGGCTCGGTCTCGCGCTCGTTCTGATCGCGCGCGCCGCCTCGGCGCAGACGCCGTCCGATACGCTGCCGAAGGACACGGCCGTCTTCTCACTGGGTGAGCTGGTGGTGCCGGCGAGCCGCGCGGCGGCCACGCCGGGCGGTGCCAGCGCGCTCGTCGTGCGGCTGGACTCGCTGCGGCTCGCGCCGGCGCCGACGCTGGAGGACGTGCTGCGGCAGGTGCCGCTGGTGCGCGTGCGGCGGAACCCGCGCGGTGAGGTGGAGCTGGCGCTGCGCGGCGGCGAGACGCGGCAGGTGGCGGTGCTGGTGGACGGGGTGCCGCTCACGCTGGGCTGGGACCACCGCGCGGACCTCGCGGCCGTGCCGATGGGCGCCGCGCAGAGTGTGACCCTCGCCCGCGGCCTGCCCTCCGTGCTGGCCGGCCCCAACGTGCTCGGCGGTGTGGTCGAGGTGGGGATCGCGCGCGCGGCCGCGGGCACGGGCCGGGCCGGCGCCTCGCTTCGTGGCGGCTCCGCGCTCGACCACCTTGGCGGCCGCTCCTTCGAGCTGTTCGGGGCGACGCCGCTCGAGCGCACGTCCGGGCGCTGGCTCGTACGCGCGGGCGCCGGCTGGCGCGACCGGCGCGGCTTCGCGCTGCCAGCGGGCGTGGTGGACGGCGGCGACGGCGAGCGGCGGCAGAACAGCGACCTCGAGCAGATCGATGGCTTCTTCGCCGTGCGCTACCGCGGCGCGGAAGGCCGCTGGCTCTCGCTCTCGACGTCCGGCTACGCCGGAGAGCTGGGTGTGCCCGCCGAGCTGCACCTCAGTGCGCCGCGCTACTGGCGCTACCCCGGGAACCAGCGGCTCCTGGCCGCGCTGTCCGGCGGCACGGGCCAGCGGAAGACGCCCTGGGGGCAGGGGGATGTCGAGGCCAGCTTCGGAGTCGACGTCGCACACCGCCGCATCGACGGCTACGAGGGCCCCGGGTACCGGCAGGTCCTCGAGAGCGAGATCTCCGACGACCGCACACTCACGGCGCGGCTGCTCGCCGACCACACGTTGGGCGAGCGAGGCGAGCTGCGCGGCGCGCTCACGCTGGCCGACGTGCGCCGCGACGAACGGCTCGAGCCGGGCGGAACGGCGGAGTACTCGCAGCGGCTGTGGAGCCTTGGCGGCGAGGTCGCCTGGCCGATTCCCGGCGCGCGGCTGGCGGGCGGCCGGCTGAGCCTGGGCGCCGCGCTCGACGGCGCGGACACGCCGCAGTCCGGGGACAAGCCGCCGCGGGGGCGCATGTGGACATGGGGCGCACGCGCGGGCGTGAGCGCTGTGGCCGGTGGCGCGGCGCTGCTGCACGCGGGCGCAAGCCGCCGCGCGCGCTTCCCCTCGCTGCGGGAGCTGTATTCGGGCGCGCTCGGACGGTTCGAGCCGAATCCGGGGCTGCGGCCGGAAGTGCTGAGCGCGCTCGAGGCCGGAGTAACGACGAAACTGCAGCGGCTCGACCTCCAGCTCGTGGCGTTCCACCACCGCCTCGAGGACGCGATCGTGCGCGTCGGGCTCGGCGATGGCCGCTTTCAGCGCGTGAACCGCGACGAGGTCCGGAGCAGCGGCCTCGAGCTCCTCGCCGGCTGGAAGGGAAGGCTACTGTCCGTCGCGGGGGACCTCACGCTCCAGCGCGTGCGTGTCGCCGCGGACGGCGGAGGCGGCCGGGGGGAGTATCAGCCCGCGGTCTCCGGCGGCGTCGACGTCGGCATCCCGCTCCCGCTCGAGCTCCGCGCCGAGGCGGGCGGCGAATTCGTCGGGCGGCAGTGGTGCGTGCATCCGGAGCAGGGGCGCGATGTGCCGCTCGAGGCCAGCACCCGCTTCGATGCCCGGCTCGCACGCACCTGGGGACGCGCGACGCCTGGCGGCTGGGCGCCGCGCATCGAGACGCTGCTCGAGCTCGAGAACGCGGGCGACGCCGTGATCTACGACCAGTGCGGCTTGCCACAGCCCGGGCGGACGCTGCGGGTCCAGCTTCGCGTCCGCTGAACTGTCATCCCGAGCGAGCGAAGCGAGTCGAGGGATCTCGTATGAACTTCCATTCAACAGTGATCAGCCTATGAGCCGCACATGGCTCGCGCTCCTGCTGCTCGCGGTTCCAGCCGTCCTGCACGCCCAGACCACCGAGACCGAGCGCGCCGCCGCGCGGGACGTGATCCGCCGGATCGACGAGCTCGAGGCCCAGCTCCAGCCGGCGAAGCGAGCCGAGGCGCTCGCGGCGCGGCGCGACGCCGACCGCGATCGCCTGCTCCAGCGTGTCGAGGAGCTCTGGAATGCCGAGCTGGAGGCGCTGAGCGACTGGATCGCGCGGCACCCCGAGGTCGGCTGGAAGGAGTTCCGCGCGGTCGATACGCTGACCAAGGTGCTGCGTGCGCGCGGCTTTCGGGTGGAGACGGGCGTCGCCGGGCTCGAGACCGCGTTTGTCGCGACCTGGGACTCGCCGGCCGGGCCCAGCGGCCCGACGCTCGGGCTCATCGGCGAGTACGACGCGCTGCGCGGCACGCGCGGCGCCTTCCACGGCGACCAGCACAACGCGCAGACGCCGGTCGCGATCGCGGCCGCGCAGGCCGTGGCGGAGCACATGGCCGCGAAGCGCGTGCCCGGCCGCATCGTGCTCTACGGCACGCCCGCGGAAGAGGTGGGGCCGCCGGCCAAGGCGATCATGCGCGAGGCGGGCATCTTCCGGGGCGCGGACATCCTGGTGCGCAGCCACTCGTCTTCGAGGAACACCGGCCGCTCGCGCGCCGGCTTCGGCGTCTGCTGCCTCAACATCAACGAGGTGAAATACGTCTTCAAGGGCGAACCGGCGCACCAGCTCCGCTCGTGGCAGGGGCGGAACGCACTGGAGGCCGCGGTAATGTTCTACACGGCCGTGGACCGGCTGCGCTCGAGCCTGCGCCCGGAGACCTCGCTCCAGGGCGTGATCCCGGAGGGCGGCGTGGCGCCGAACGTGGTGCCGGACCGCGTCGTCGTCGACTACTATATCCGCTACCCCGACGAGGTCTACCTCGCCCACGTCGACTCGATGCTGGCGCGCGCCGCGCGCGGCGCCGCGCTCGCCATAGGCGTGGAGGTCGAGCTCGAGCGCTACGGCGAGTACCGGGACGGCATCTCGCTGGGCACGCTGGAGGAGCTTCAGTTCGCATACGCGAAGAAGCTGGGCGCGCCGCGGCTCGAGCCGGAGCCGGAGCGGCCGACCGGTTACGAGGAGACCGGTTGGGTGACGCGCGACATCCCCGGCGTGGGCGTGAGCGTGTTCAGCTCGCGCGGCGCGACCCACAGCTACGAGATGGAGGCGGAAGCGCTGACCGACGTCGGCCACGCCGCGTTCCGCATGGATGCCCAGGTCATGGCCGCCGTGCTGTACGACTTCCTGACCCAGGCCGACTTCCGGCGCGCGGTCCAGGAGGAGCACCGCGCGCTGGCCGGCCTGCTGGACCAGTACCTGGCCGCGCTGCGGCAGGCCTACGCCGAGGAAATCGGACTCACGAGCACGAATCGCTGAGGAGCCCGCCGAACTCACGAGCACGAATCACCAAGGAGCCTGCAATGCCCAAGTACTCGCTTTCCCTCCGTGTTGTCCTGGCGCTGGTGACGCTGGCCTGGGTCGCGCCCGCGTCCGCGCCGGCGCAGCAGACCTACGACCCGGAGCTGTTCGCCGGCCTGCGCTGGCGCAACATCGGCCCGAACCGCGGCGGCCGCTCGATCGCCGTGGCCGGCAGCTCCGCGCGTCCGCACGAGTACTACTTCGGCGCGACCGGCGGCGGGCTGTGGAAGACAACGGACGGCGGCGCGACCTGGCGGCCGGTTTCGGACAAGGCATTCAAGAGCTCATCGGTCGGCGCGGTGGCGGCCTGCGAGGCCAACCCGGAGGTGGTGTACGTCGGCATGGGCGAGGTGCAGCTCCGGGGCAACGTCATGACAGGTGACGGCGTCTACAAGTCGACCGATGCGGGCAAGACGTGGACCCACGTCGGGCTCGAGGATACGCACGCGATCGGCCGCATCCGCATCCACCCGCAGGACTGCGAGCACGTGTACGTGGCCGCGCTCGGCCACCCCTTCGGGCCGAACGAGCAGCGCGGCGTGTTCCGCTCGAAGGATGGCGGCAAGATCTGGGAGAAGGTGCTGTACCGGAACGAGCGCGCGGGCGCAGTCGACCTCTCGCTGGAGCCGTCGAATCCGCAGGTGCTCTACGCCGCGTTCTGGGAAGTCTACCGCAAGCCGTGGATGCTCTCGAGCGGCGGGCCGGGGAGCGGGCTCTTCAAGTCGACGGACGGCGGGGACACCTGGACGGAGATCACCCGGAACCCGGGGCTGCCGAGCGGCGTGCTCGGCAAGATCGGCGTCGCGCCTTCACCGGCGGACGCGCAGCGCCTCTACGCCATCATCGAGGCCGAGGACGGCGGCGTCTTCCGCTCTGACGACGCCGGCGCGACCTGGACCCGGGCGAGCGCCGACCGCCGGCTGCGGCAGCGCGCGTTCTACTACACGCGCATCTATGCGGATCCGAAGGAGACGGAGACGGTCTACGTCCTGAACACCGGCTTCTACCGCTCGACGGACGGCGGCAAGACCTACAAGTCGATCCGCGTGCCGCACGGCGACAACCACGACCTGTGGATCGATGCGGCGAACCCGAAGCGCATGATCGAGAGCAACGACGGCGGCGCGAACGTGAGCGTGAACGGCGGCGAGTCGTGGACCGCGCAGAACTACCCGACCGCGCAGCTCTACCACGTCATCACGACGAAGCAC
>JACQPS010000209.1 GCA_016207445.1 Gemmatimonadota bacterium
CATGCGCAGCGGCGCCACCCGCTCGATCTCCCGCATCGTCTCGACCGGCCCATGGCACTCCTGACACTGCAGCCCCGCGTTGACGTGCCGCATATGCGGGAAATGCACGTGGTCCGGCACATCATGGATGCGGACCCACGGGATCGGTTCCTTGCGCTCCCAGTACGCGATGAGCTTCTTCACCTCGGCCTGATCCGCGCGCACCATGGGTACGCCGCCCGGAATGTGGCAGCCGGCGCACACCTGCACGGAAGGCATGCCCGCATCCGGCGAGCGGTCCGCAGAGTAGTGACAGTACATGCAGGGGATCTGGTTCTTGCCGGCGTGCAGATCGTGGGGAAATGCGATGGGTTGCGGGACCGCGCCGCGGAACGGCCATGCGCCCGCCGCCACCGTACCCGCGGCCGCCAGCGCCAGCAACGCCACACCTCCCAGCAGCAACCGCTTCGCTCGTCCCATTCGCGCACCTGGTCAGGAGGCGAGCCAGCGCCGCACCGGTGGCTCCCGCGGGCGCGCAGCATACTTCGCGCGCCAGACCCGCGCAAGCCATGCACGCCGACTTCGGACCGGGTTGAAGCGGCGCCAATCTGGAGGGCCTTCGGGGTGCGCCGCAACCCCGACGGTCGAATGCGGCCGGCGCGCCGGCGTAGCGTTCCGGCGCCGTGCGGCTTACCATGGTTCGCCGTCCCCTGGGCGGTTTGCGGACTGATGGCCGCCCGTGCGCGTGTCCGCGCGCGGGTCCGTTGTGTGGACGGCGTGACGGCGCTGGCACGCGCGCTGCGGCGTCCCGCCGGCTCGATCGCGTGGTGCACGCGAACGCAGGGTGGATCGAGCGGCAACCAGGCGCCGTCGACTTTCGCCCGCGTTCGCGAGGAAGGGCTCGACCCACACAGTGAACGCACCCGACGCAGCAGCACACGCGCTCGAGCGATCCGGAGCCGAGACGGCGAATCGCCACCCGCCCTCGGCTCCGACCGGGCGGTACCTCGCCCTCCTCTCCCTCGCCGCGCTCGGCGTGGTCTACGGCGACATCGGCACCAGCCCGCTGTACGCGATCCGTGAATCGTTTCTGGCGGAGCACGGCGTGGCGCCCGCGCCCGCCAACGTGCTGGGCGTGCTCTCCCTCATTTTCTGGGCGCTCGTGCTGGTCATCTCGCTCAAGTACCTGGCGTTCATCATGCGCGCGGACAACCGGGGCGAGGGCGGGATCCTGGCGATCACCGCGCTGGTCTCGCCCGTCGGCGCGCTGCGCCCCGGCGGCCGCTGGATCCTGGTGAGCCTCGGCCTGTTCGGCACTGCGCTCCTGTACGGCGACGGCATGATCACCCCGGCCATCTCGGTGCTGAGCGCGGTCGAGGGCCTCGAGGTCGCCACGCCATTCTTCGGGCCGTACGTGCTGCCCATTACCATTGCCATCCTGGTCGGGTTGTTCCTGGTGCAGAAGCAGGGGACCGCGGGAGTAGGAAAGATCTTCGGGCCCGTCACCATGGTCTGGTTCGGGACTCTCGCCGTACTCGGCATCTCGCACATCGTCCGGGAGCCGACGGTCCTCTGGGCGGTCAACCCGCTGCACGGCGTCCGCTTCTTTGCGGAGAACCGGTGGAACGGCTTCCTGTCCCTCGGCTCGGTGTTCCTGGTCGTCACGGGCGGCGAGGCGCTCTACGCCGACATGGGGCACTTCGGCCGCCGGCCGATCCGGCTCGCCTGGTTCGCGGTGGTGCTGCCGGCGCTGCTGCTGAACTACTTCGGCCAGGGCGCGCTCCTCATCCGGGACAGCGCAGCGGTCGAAAACCCGTTCTATCTGATGGCGCCCACCTGGGCCATCTATCCGGTCGTGCTCATCGCAACGGCCGCCACCATCATCGCGTCGCAGGCGCTGATCTCCGGCACGTTCTCCGTGACCATGCAGGCGGTGCAGCTCGGCTACAGCCCGCGCGTCGGTATCGAGCACACCTCGGCGAGGGAGATCGGGCAAATCTACATCCCCGGGATCAATTGGGCATTGATGTTGGCCTGCATCGGGCTCGTCCTCGGGTTCCGATCGTCGAGCAACCTGGCGGCGGCGTACGGCGTGGCCGTTACGACCACCATGGTCGTGACCACAATGCTCTTCTACGTGGTCGCGCGAGAGCGCTGGAAGTGGCCGCTACCCGCCACGCTTCTGCTCGCGGGCCTGTTCCTGGGCGTGGACCTCACCTTCTGGGGCGCGAACCTGCTCAAGATCCCGGCCGGCGGCTGGTTTCCCCTGCTGGTCGGCGCCGTCGTGTTCACGCTGCTGACCACCTGGAAGCGCGGCCGCCAGATCCTGACGCGGCGCATCCGGCACCGCACGCTGCCGCGCGAGGTGTTCCTGCGCAGCATTGCCGAGCACCCGCCGGTACGCGTGAAGGGCACCGCCGTTTTCATGTTCAGCGATCCGGAAGGCACGCCACCCGCCCTGCTGCACAACCTGAAGCACAACCAGGTGCTGCACGAGAAGGTCGTTTTTCTGTCTATCGTGACGGAGGAGGTTCCGTTCGTGCCGGCAGCCGGGCGCCCGACCGTGGAGGATCTCGGGAACGGCATCTACCAGATCGTGCTGCACTACGGCTTCATGGAGGACGTGGACGTGCCACAGGCACTCGCCGCCATCCAGCGTGAGGATCTCCTGTTCGAGCCGATGCGGACCACCTACTTCCTCGGTCGGGAAACGCTGCTCGCGACCCGGTACCCGGGGATGGCGCTCTGGCGAGAGAAGCTGTTCGTGGTCATGTCCAACAACGCGCGTAGCGCCGCTTCCTTCTTCCGCCTGCCTCCGAACCGCGTGGTGGAGCTGGGCGCGCAGATCGAGTTGTGAAGGCAAGTGCCCACCCGAAGATCAGCTGGCCCTGGCCACGGCCATGCGCGACCCGTAGGTTCGGGCGCCGAAAATCCAGGAGGGAGGAGCTATGGACCTCTTTCGACGGAAGAGCGTCACTTCGCTTCAGCAGGAGGCCCTGGCCGATCAGAGCCTGAGGCGCGCGCTGGGCGCGTTGAACCTGACCACGCTCGGGATCGGCGCCATCATCGGGACGGGCATCTTCGTCCTGACCGGGACGGTCGCGGCGCAGAACGCCGGGCCCGCGGTCGTGCTCTCGTTCGTCCTGGCCGGGGTCGCGTCGATCTTCGCGGCGCTGTGCTACTCGGAGTTCGCCTCGCTCGTGCCCATGGCCGGCAGCGCGTACACGTACGGCTACGCCACGCTGGGCGAGTTCTTCGCCTGGGTCATCGGCTGGGACTTGATTCTCGAGTACGCGCTCGGCGCCGTCACCGTCTCGATCGGCTGGTCGGGGTACGTGGTGTCGTTCCTTCGAGATCTAGGCATCCATGTACCAGCGGCCCTGTCGGCGGCGCGCGGTAGCGAGCTGATCCAGATGCCGACGGGCGAGTGGCAGGCCGTTACCCAGCAGCTGCTGGATGGCCTGCGGGCGGCCGGAACGGATCCCGCGACGCTGCCGCAGGTCACCGCCATCTTCAACCTCCCCGCCGTCTTCGTGATCGCGATCGTCACCACGCTGCTTGTGGTCGGCATCAAAGAGTCCGCCAACGTGAACGCGGTGATCGTGATCGTGAAGGTCGCGGTCGTGCTGCTCTTCATCGCCGGCGCCGCGAGCGCGATCGACGCGGCCAACTGGCAGCCGTTCATGCCGGAGAACACGGGGGAGCGAGGCGAGTACGGCTGGACCGGCATCATGACCGGTGCGGGCATCGTGTTCTTCGCCTACATCGGGTTCGACGCCGTGAGCACGGCCGCCCAGGAAGCGAAGAATCCGCAGAGGGACATGCCGATCGGCATCATCGGCTCGCTGCTGATCTGCACCGTGCTCTACATCCTGGTCTCCGGCATCGCGACCGGCGTGGTGCCCTACCGCGAGCTGGACGTGCCGGATCCGATCGCCGTGGCCGCCGATCGGGCGGGCCTGGGCTGGATGGCGACGCTGATCAAGGTCGGCGCGATCGCGGGCCTCTCGTCCGTGATCCTGGTGATGCTGCTCGGGCAGTCGCGCATCTTCTGGACCATGTCGCGCGATGGCCTGCTGCCGCAATTCGTGAACAAGGTGCACCCGAAGTTCCGCACGCCGTGGATCACCTCCATCATTACGGGCGTCGCCGTCGCCATCGTGTCGGGGCTGCTCACGGTGCGGGAGGCGGGAAGTCTCGTCTCGATCGGCACGCTGCTGGCCTTCGTGATCGTATCGGCCGGTGTGCTGGTGCTGCGCCTACGGGAGCCCGACCTGCCGCGCACGTTCCGGACGCCGGTGGTCTGGCTGGTGGCGCCGCTCGGCGCGCTCTCCGCGGTCTACCTCATGGTGTCGCTGCCGTGGCGGACGTGGCAGCGTCTCCTGATCTGGCTGGTCGTCGGCCTGGTGCTCTACTTCGCCTACGGCGTGCGTAAATCGAAGCTCGCCCG
>JACQPS010000219.1 GCA_016207445.1 Gemmatimonadota bacterium
CGGCCAGGTGTCAAGGGACGACGCCGTGCCTCGGCTCCACGGGCGCCAGCCTCTCTCGCAGGCGCCGCAACGCACCATCGTCGGGGTAGTGCCGCAGCCCCTCCTCGACGGCCGCAGCCGCCTCCGCCGGCCGCCCCTGCCTGGCCAACGCGTGCCCCAGCAGGACGTACTTGCGGCGGCTCACGATGCCGACCAGGGGCCGGAGTGCCGCCTCCGCTTCCCCCGCACGGCCCGCCGCGAGCAGCACCTCTGCCTGGTCCAGCCGAACGAACGTCTCGTTGGGAACCAGCCCGATCGCGTGCTCGAGTGAGCGGAGCGCGGGCTCGAGCGCGCCCCGGCTGGCCAGGCGTACCCCGAGCGCCCACTGCGAGCGGTACGATTCCGGGTGTTCCTCGATGAGCGTATCCAGTCCGGCGTCGGACGAGCGCCACACCGGATTTCGGACCCAGGTCCGCCAGGTGCCGGCAGCGAGGGCGACCAGCAGGGCGGCGGCGCCCAGCCACACGCCGGTCCGGGAGCGCGCCGCCGCATCCGCTATCGCGGCGACCAGGAGCGCCACGCCGATGGACGGCAGGTAGAGCGCGCGCTCGGCCAGCCAGACCCCGACCGGCACGAGGAGGTTCGAGACCGGAAAGATCGCGATCGCGAGCCACAGCACGGCCAGGGTGACGAGCGGCCGCTCCCGCCGCCACGCCCAGGCGAGCGCGAGCGCGCCGGCCATCAGCGCGAGGCCGAACCACACGCGCACGTCCGCGGGCGAAACGGCCATGATCACGGCCGGCCCGTAGTCCGCCACCAGATCGCGCGGGAACACGAGGAGCCGCACGTACTCGGGCACGATCCGCAGCGCGGTGGCCACGCGGGTGCTCGCCGGCAGTCCGACCAGGTACGCCGCCACGTCCCGGCTCGTCAGCACGCCCAGGACGGCGTAGCGCACCGCGAGGTACAGTGCGGCGACGAGGCCGAGCGCGGCGTACACGGGCCATTCCCGCCGCAATCGCACGCCCAGCGGCGCTTCCCTGTTCGGCCGCAGGAGCTCGAGCAGGAACAGCAGCGCGGGGAAGACCAGCGCATTCTCCTTCGCCCCGAGCGCGAGCGCGTACACGCAAGCGACGAGTGCCGTGCGGCGCAACGGCCCCCACGCGTACCGGAGGTATGCCAGCGCGCCCAACAGCGTGAACAAGGCGACGAGGAGCTCCCCGCGTCCCACGACGTTCGCTACCGCTTCCGTGTGCACCGGGTGCACCGCGAACACCGCCGCGCCCGCGCTCGCCGCCGGAAGCGGGGCGCCCACGCGCCGGAGCAGGAGCAGCACGAGCACCGTGACGCCGGCGTGCAGCAGCACGTTGAGCACGTGGAACGCGAGCGGGCGCCCGCCGCCGAGCGCCCAATCGATGGCGAAGCTGGTCAGGGTGACCGGGCGATAGAGCCCGCGCGCGGGGTCCCCGCTCGGCCAGTACGGACGCGTGAAGAGATCGGGGACCCCGGCGAGGTTGCGGATGGCCTCATTGTCCTGGACGATCAGGACGTCGTCCCAGGCAAAGCCATTGGCGAGCGAGTTGGCATAGACGGCCGCGGCGAGCAGCGCGAGGGCGATCGCCCACAGGTGGGTTGTTCGAGCGCGGCGGCCAACCGCGCGGGGCGGCTCTCCCGGCCTGCCGGTCACATGGTGCGCGCCGACATCCGCCGGCCGGGCGGTCCGCGCCGCCTGGACTCCATCGCCTTGCGCCGTTCCTTCAAGAGGTTCTCCGCGACTTTCTTCTGCTCGGGGTTGAGCCGCTCGAGCGCCACCCTGGTCGCCTTTTCGGTGTTGTCGCGCATCTGCTGCAGGAGTGGCCGCGCCTCGTCTCGACGCTGGCGCATGGCCTCCCGGTCCCGCTGCGGCGGGGCGGAGCCATCTTCAGCGCGGGCGGGGCGGAGTGCGCGCAGCTTCTCGAGCAACGGCTGGTTCTCTTCCTTGAGCTTGCGATCCAGCCCCTCCAGCGCCGTCTTCTGCTCCGCCGTGAACCGCAACTCTTGCGGGTGACGAAGCAGGAACTGGATCGGCCCGGCCTCGTCGGAATCGAACGAAGGGCGCCGCTCCTGGGCGTAGGTGGGCCCGGTCGCGAGGCCCAGCGTTACGGCGACGAGCGACCACGCGATGAATCGACTCACAGCTTCTCTCCTTTGTACGCGACGTCCCCACCGCAGGCCTCGATGCCGGCGGCGTGGGCCCGTCTCTCGTAATAACAGAGACACGAGCCTGCCGCTTCGTTAAGGGGTCAGCTACTCGCCGCTCACCGTCGGCTTCAGGTACTGCCCCAGCCACTCGTGAACCGTGTCCCACCACACGAAGGCGTTGTGCGGCTTGAGCACCCAGTGCCCCTCGTCCGGGAAGTAAAGCAGGCGCGCGGGCACGCCCTTTCGCCGCAACGCGGTGAACGCCGCGAGCCCCTGCTCGAGCGGGACGCGGTAGTCCAGGCCGCCGTGCACCACGAGCATGGGCGTGCGGAAGTTCTCCACGTGCCGGGCGGGGTTCCACTGCTCGTACAGCTCGGGGTTGGTCCACGGCATCCCCTTGAACTCCCATTCCACGAACCAGAGCTCTTCGGTCGCGCCGTACATGCTGCGCGTGTCGTACACGCCGTCGTGGTTCACGAGCGCCTTGAACCGGTCCGTGTGCCCCTCGATCCAGTTGATCATGTAGCCGCCGTAAGAGGCACCCGCGGCCGCCACACGGTTGGCGTCGAGAAACGGATAGGTGGCGAGGGCGTGGTCCAGGCCCTCCATCAGATCCTCGTAGACCTTGCCGCCCCAGTCGCCCGAGATCTCATCCGTCAAAAGCTGGCCGTAGCCCGTGCTGCCGCGCGGGTTCACCAGCACGGCCACGTACCCCGGCGCCGCGAACAGGTTGGCGTTCCAGCGGTAGTGCCACGAATCGGCCCATACGCTCTGCGGGCCGCCGTGGATCAGGAAGACGGCCGGGTATTTGCGCGAGGCGTCGAAATTCGGCGGCTTCACCAGAAATGCCTGCACGCGCGTGCCGCCCGCGCCCTCGAACCAGAACGGTTCGGCCGGCTGGAGCGCCAGCTCCACGAGCAGCGCGTCGTTCGTGCGCGTGAGCTGCCGCAGCACCTTGCCGCTCCCGTCCAGCGCGAACAGCTCGGCCGGCATCTGCACGGACTGTCGAGCGACGACGAGCGTGCGGCCGTCAGCGGACATGTCCACCGCGCCGTCGTAGGTGCCGCGCGTGAGGTGTGCCGCCGGCCCGCCGGACACCGGCACGCGATACACGCTGTGATACAGCTCATCCTGCGCGAGGAAGTAGAGGTTCTTGGAGTCCGCGGACCAGACGAAGGCCTCGACGGAGCGGTCCAGCCCGCGCGGGACCTCGCGGTGCTGCCCGGTGCGCCGATCGTAGACCATGAGCCGACTCCGGTCCGCCTCGAAGCCCGCGCGCTCCATGGACAGGTAGGCGAGGTAGCGGCCGTCCGGAGAGTAGGCGGGGGCGACGTCGTTCCCGTCATTTTGCGTGAGTAGCCGCCGCTCGCTGCCATCCACCGAGATGAGCCAGATGTCGTTGCCCGTGCCGACGGCCGTCGGTACGTCGGTATTGCGCACGAACGCGAGCTCCTCGCCCTCGGGGCTGAGGTCGTAGTCCTGGAAGCTGCCGAGTCCGATCGGCGGTGTGTCGTAGGGGCCCGGCGTCAGGTCGCGTGTCTCCCGACTGGCGACGTCCAGCAGGAAGACGTGGCTCCGCTTCCCGTCCTCCCACTCGTCCCAGTGGCGGACCATGAGCTCGTCGTACACGCGGCCGCTCGACTTGCCCTCGCCGAGCCGCTTCAGCCGCTGCGCCTGCGCATCGCGCTCCGGCCAGACCGTGCTCGTGAACAGGATCTTCTTGCCGTCCGCCGACCAGACCAGTGGCCCGCTCACGCCGTCGGCCAGCTTGGTGAGCGCCCTGGCTTCGCCCCCCGCGAGCGGCAGCAGGTAGATCTGCGGGCCGCTGCCGTCGCGCGCGGAGACGAAGGCGAGCCAGCGACCGTCCGGCGACCATGCCGGCGCGCTGTTCGAGCCGGCCGAGGCCGTGAGCGCGACCGCTTCCCCGCCGGCGGTCGGCACGACCCAGATATCGCTCTGACTCTTCCCCGTCTCCAGGTCGTAGCGCGTCACGGTATAGGCGACGCGGCTGCCGTCGGGGCTCAGCGTGGGGGCGGCCACGCGGCCGAGCGACCAGAGGTCGCGCGCCGTCATGGGGCGCCGGGTCTGCGCGGGCGCGACGGTGGCGAGCGCGAGCAGGACGAGCCCGCTGAGAAGGCGCACTGGTTTGCGGCCGATTCTGTGCATGAGCGGATCGATCCTTCCGGGAAGTAGATACCCGCGGCAAGATAAGCGCCGGCCACCGCGTACGCACGGCACGCTCACCAGCGCACCACGGCGCTTCCCCACGTGAAGCCGCTGCCGAACGCGGTGAGGACCAGCAGGTCGCCGCGCTTCAGGCGGCCGCTGGCCACGCACTCGTCGATGGCGATCGGGATCGTGGCCGCGGTCGTGTTGCCGTACCGGTCGATGTTGTTGTAGACCTGGTCGTCGCGCAGGCCGAGCTGACGCTGGACCATCTCGTTGATGCGCAGATTCGCCTGATGCGCGATGAGCAGGTTCACGTCGGCGGGGGCGAGGCCGTTCGCGGCGAGCGCGGTGCGCACGCTCTCCAGCATGGCCGCCACCGCGCTCTTGAAGACTTCGCGGCCCTGCATCTTCGGGTAGTGACGGCCGGCATCCAGGTCCTCGTGGGAGATGCGGGGGAAGCGCGCCGAGGCGTCGCTCTCGCACCAGAGCAGCTCGGCGTGACGGCCGTCGGCGAAGAGATGGGTCGAGAGCACGCCTCGGCCCGGATCGTCGGTCGCGCCCAGGATGGCGACGCCGGCGCCGTCGCCGAACAAGACCCCCAGATCTCGCCCGGCGGGGCCGAAATCGATCCCGGTCGAGTGCACTTCGCTGCCGACCAGCAGGACGCGCCGGTACTGCCCGCTCCGGATCCATGCGTCCGCTACCGAGAGGCCGTACAGGAAGCCCGTGCACTGGTTGCGCACGTCGAGCGCCGGAATGCCCGGCACCCCCAGCTTGCGCTGGAGGAAAACGCCGCCGCCCGGAAAGAAGTAATCGGGGCTCAGGGTCGCGTAGACGATGCAGTCGAGGTCGGACGGCTGTATCCCGCCACGCTCGAGCGCGATTCTCGTGGCCTCGAGCGCGAGGTCGGAGCCCGCCTGCTCGCCCGGGCGCACCCAGCGTCGCTCCCGGATCCCGGTCCGCTCCCGGATCCATTCGTCCGAGGTCTGCCACCAGCGCGTGAGCTCGTCGTTCGTGACCACGCGGTCGGGGACGTAGAAGCCGGTACTGAGGAACACGGTGCGGGGCATCGTCGCCTCCGTGGGATGGGCCGGTTACGCCGTTCTGGGGCGCGTTCCGGGACAGTTGCGGTCAGCGCGCGCGCCGGCTCCGCCGTGGGGGCGGCGGGAAAGCGCGCAGGATCTCTTCCACCGCGTCGGTCGTGATGCGCGTGACGCCCAGCTGCGCCAGCTTGCGGGCGGCCCCGGCACCGTTCACCGTGTAGGCACCGATCTCGACGCCCTCGCGCCGCGCGGCCAGCACCGACGCGGGGCTGCGCAGCAGGATGCGGTAATCGCAGCCGACTTCGGCGTTCCCTTCCGCGGCCGCGCGCAGCACGGCTTCGCCGAGCCGCTCCGCGCGCTCCACCAGGTAGCCGATCGGCATGGCGGGCGCGATCTCGCGCAGCCAGGCCAGCGCCTTCCAATCGAACGAGACGACGAC
>JACQPS010000025.1 GCA_016207445.1 Gemmatimonadota bacterium
CTGGATGTGAATCCGGCGGGGGTGTTCGTCGAGGTCGTGCTGCACGTCGCCACGCTGCTGGCGGTGGTGGTCGTATATCGCCGTCGCCTGCTCGAGCTGCTGCTGGGCGCGGCCCGACGGGAGGCCGATCCCTGGCGTTACCTCGCGCTGCTCGCGCTGGCGACGCTGCCCGCGGCGGCGGTCGGGCTATTGTTTCAGCAGCAGATCGAGCGTGCTTTCGATGCGCCCGCGCTCACCGGGGCCATGCTGCTCGTGACCGGTTTGCTGCTCTGGTCGACCCGTTACGCCCGATCGGAGCGGGTGGCGCTGCAGCCCCGGTGGGCCGGGGCGCTCGGCATCGGCGTCGCACAGGCGTTCGCGATTCTGCCGGGGATCTCGCGCTCGGGGGCCACCATCACGGCCGGCCTGTGGAGCCGCTTGCGCGGGGACCGGGCCGCCGAGTTCTCGTTCCTGATGTCGATCCCTGCCATTCTGGGCGCCGCGATTCTCGAGCTCGATGAGATGACCGCATCCGTGCGCGACGTGGGCACGCTCCCGCTGCTCCTGGGGTTCGCGGCCGCGCTCGTGTCCGGTGTGACCGCGATCTACCTGCTGCTCTGGCTGACGCGGCTCCGGCGCTTCTACGCCTTCGCCTACTACGTCTGGCTCGTGGGCGGGCTGTTCCTGATTTTTCTCGCGAGCCGCGCGTGACCCGCCCGACTGCCGGAGCACGGGGCGCGGGCGACATCGCCCTGCGGGAGTGGGAGGGCGAGCCCGTTGAGCACTGGCGTGCCGCCTGGGGTGTGCCGCGCCTCGTCGTCTACCGGCGCACGGGCTCGACCAACGACCGCGCACGCCGTCTGGCCGAGGAGGGAGCGCCGGCCGGCACCGTCGTGTTGGCGGACGAGCAGACCGCCGGACGCGGCCGCGCGGGGCGGCGCTGGTACGCGCCCGCGGGCAAGGCGCTGCTCCTCTCCATCATTCTGCGCCTGGAGCGCGTGGAGGACCAGGAGGCGGCGCTCGGGCTGCTGCCGGTCCTCGTGGGGCTCGCCACCGCGCGCGCGGTGGAGCGGGTCGCGGGACTCAGCGCGGGACTCAAGTGGCCGAACGATGTGGTGCTCGAGGGCATGGGCAAGCTGGCCGGGGTGCTGTGCGAGGGTGCCGTGACGGCGGCGGGCGGCGCCTGCATCGTGGCGGGCGTCGGCGTGAACGTGCACCAGCAGATGGAAGACTGGCCCGCGCAGATCCGGGCGCACGCCACGTCGATCCTGCTGGCAACCGGTCGGGACGTGGCACGTGCGCGGCTCGCCGGCGTCCTGGTCGCGGAGATCCTCGAGCTGGCCGGCCACGTGGCTGGCCGCCTCGAGGAGGGCGTGCTGCACGAGATCGCGACGCGTGACCTGCTGCGAGGCCGTCGCGTCTCCGTGGACGGCCATGCTCGCGGCATCGCTCGCGGCATCGCGGCCGACGGCTCGCTCCGGCTCGAGGACGACGATGGCCGCGAGACGCTCGTGCGTACCGGCACGGTGCGCGTGCTCGACGCCACCGAGCGGCCCAGAGTCCGATCCAAACGGGAGGCCCGCCGATGAACCTCGTCTTCGATGTGGGGAACACCGAGACCGTGGTCGGGCTGTTCGAGACCGGGGAGCTGCGCGAGCACTGGCGGGTCGCGACGCAGCCGGAACGGAGCGTGGATGAGGCGGGGCTGCTGTTCCGCAGCCTGATCCGGGAGTCCGGCTTCAATGTGGAGCTCATCCGTGCGGCGACCATCGCGTCCGTGGTGCCGCCGTTCACGCCCATCCTGCTGGAGACGTGCGAGCGGCATCTGGGCGCGCGCGCCACCTCCATTGACGCCACGACGCCGCTGCCGATCCGCCTGGACGTGGAGGAGCCGCTCACCGTCGGCGCGGACCGCATCGTGAACACGCTGGCGGCCGCGCAGATGTACGGCACCGACACGATCGCGGTGGACCTCGGCACGGCCACGACCTTCGACTGCATCACGGGTGACGGGACGTTCGTGGGCGGCGTGATCGCGCCGGGCGTGCGCACGGGCGCGGAGATGCTGGTCCGGCGCACGGCCAAACTGCCGCGCGTCGATCTCGAGCGGCCGCCGCTGGTGATCGGGCGGCGCACTGAGCTCTCGCTGCGCAGCGGCATCTTCTTCGGGGCGGTGGATACGATCGATGGCATCGTCCGCCGCATCAAGAGTGAATGGAGCCGGCCGAACGCGCTGGTCGTCGCGACCGGCGGTCTGGCGAGTCTCATCGGTCCGCACTGCAGCATGGTGGACCGGATCGAGCCCTACCTCACGCTGTACGGGCTGGACCTCGCGCACCGCCACCTGGAGGAGCGGAGCACGGGCGTGCGCGTGACGCCGCTCAAGCGCCCCGGTTCGAGACGGCGGTCGAAGTGAGCGTGACGCCCGCGCGCATGAGGCCCGGTGCGGCCACCGTTCCCGAGCGAGTGCGGACCGCGAGCCGCGCGCGCCGGCTGGGGTACCGCCTCCTGCCGGGCGAGGCGTTCAGCTATGTGCTGCACCTGCGCCCGGCGGAGTGGCCCATCATGGCCGCGCACACGGCGCTCGGGTTCTTGCTGGCCGCCGGGTTCCGCCCCGGCAGCCTGGGCGCGAGCTGGGGGGACCTGGCGCTGGCGCTGCTCGTCTGGGTCGGCGGGCTGAACGGCGGCACGCTCGCGCTGAACTCCGCCTTCGATCAGGATGACGGCGACATCGGCTACCTTGCCGTCCCGCCGCCGCCGCCGCGCTACCTGGCCGGCTTCGCGCTCGCGCTCCTGGCCGCCGGCCAGGCGGCATCCCTGCTCTGGCTCCCCGGCGCCTTCGCGGGCGCGTACGCCGTCTGCTTCGCGCTGTCGCTGCTCTACTCGGTGCCGCCGTTCCGGATCAAGGCCGTGGCCGGCGCGGACTGGCTGGTCAACATGTGGGGCTTCGGCACCCTCACCCCGTTCGCCGGCTGGGCCGCGACCGGCCGGCCGCTCGAGCTGTGGGCGGCCCTCGTGCTGCTCGCGTTCTGCCCCCTCTTTGCCGCGCTCTACCCGCTGACCCAGCTGTACCAGTACGAGGGCGACCGCGCGCGCGGCGACCGGACGCTCGCGCTCGCGCTCGGCATGCGCCGCTCGCTCCAGGTGGCGATCGGGGCGACGCTGCTGGCCTTCCTGCTCTTCGGCGCCGCGCTCGGCTTCGGACCCGCGAACCACCTGGCCCCGGCGCTCGCACTTCCCCTCGCCGCCTGGCTGCTCGTGCTCGTTCCCTGGTACCGCCACCACGCGGCCATGTCCGCGCGCGACCACCAGCGGGGCATGTACGCCGCGCTGCGCGCCTGGGCGCTCACCGACCTGGCCGTGCTGGCGATTTTTGCGCTGTGACTGGACTTTCGGCCCTGGCTATGGTAAATTATTGCTACTGCGGCTTGAACAGCCGTCAGCCGCGCAGGGACCTGAAACGAACCGGGGCCCGGGCGCCCGCTCGGGTCCCGGATTCGTTTCCAACGGAAGGGAGAGCGAATGATCGAAGTCATGCTCGGCGAGAACGATCGCCTGGACTGGGCGCTGAAGCAGTTCCGGCGCAAGCTGATCCGGTCCGGGCTCTTCAAGGAGATCAAGAAGAAGCGCTACTACGAAAAGCCCAGCGAGGCGCGCAAGCGTAAGGCCGCGGCCGCACGGCGGCGCGTGGCGCGCGCACAGCGCGGCGGTCGCTGAGACCCGGCTGCAGCCGGCGCGGAAGCCGACTCGAGGGCCGTCGCGGTCGGCAGCGGTCCTGGAAGTCTGATAGAAAGAGAAGGGGAGGCGAAGACGTCGCCTCCCCTGTTCGTTTTCCGGAGGGTACGCCGAACCTCAGCCCTCTGGCGGCGCGCGTGTGGCCGCGAGCAGCCGCACCACCTCCTCATCCGTGAGTTGGGGAAACTGCTCGTAGTACGCCCCCACACCCGTGAACATCGGGTCCACCACGAGGCAGACGAAGCCGTCGCTCACCGCCCGCAGCCGCGTTTC